>CAZHXC010000216.1:1486-6260 GCA_964536145.1 uncultured Spirochaetales bacterium
TTTGATCCGCCGCTTTTCGAGCACCCTGCCGGCTATCACGTACACGGCTGGGGCTACTATGAGAAGTGCTAAAAGAATCGTGCCAATTATGTCCATACACCGTTACTCCGTGTTGTCCGGACTCTCGGTGTCGGCCTCGCCGCCTATACTGTCACGCATACGCGTATCAGCCTGGATATTCCGGAGCCTGTAATAATCCATGATGCCGAGGTTCCCTTCACGGAATGCTTCGGCAATCGCCTTTGGGATCTCCGCTTCCTGCAGAACGACCTTGGCGCGGTTTTCGACAACCTGCGCGGACATCTCCTGTTCCCTCGCCTGGGCCGCCGCCCGGCGCTGTTCGGCCACCGCCTGGAATCTCCGTTTGTCCGCCTCCGCCTGATCGGCCTGGAGCTTTGCCCCCACGTTCTCACCTACATCCACATCGGCAATGTCTATCGAAAGAATCTCAAAGGCGGTACCCGCGTCGAGGCCCTTTTCGAGCACCCGCCTCGAAATCTGGTCAGGGTTCTCGAGGACGTCTTTGTAGGTTTCGGCGGATCCTATGGTGGTGACAATACCTTCACCCACGCGCGCGACTATCGTCTCTTCCGTAGCACCTCCAACGAGCCGTTCGATATTGGCCCGCACGGTAACGCGCGCGCGGGCCTGCAGCTGTATACCGTCCTTCGCCACCGCATCGACGGTCCGCCTCCCCTTCTCCGGGTTTGGACAATCGATGACCTTTGGATTCACGCTTGTCTTGACCGCGTCAAGCACATCCCGGCCGGCAAGATCGATCGCGGCGGCCCTTGCAAAGGAGAGGTCTATCCCCGCCTTGTTCGCCGCCACGAGCGCCTTGCTGACCCGCAACACATCACCGCCTGCGAGGTAGTGGGTTTCCAGCAGATCCGAATCGACATCGATCCCGGCCTTTGTCAGCATGATCCGAGAATCGACAATTACCACCGATTTGACCCGGCGGATCCACATCCCCACCAGACGCCCGAGCTTGATTGCCGCTCCCGAGAGCAACGCCCTGAACCAGAGCCCAAAGAACTTCAGGAAGAACGCAAAGAACACAAGCGCTATGACGCCAATGATGATATACACAACAATCATATCATTCTCCTTTTCTCACCACGATCCTGCTTCCTTCAACCCGGGTGACCACCACAGGTTCACCCTTCTCAATAAACTCGCCGCCGGTCACCACGCTGTGTTTTACACCGTCTATTCTCGCCGCCCCCGACGGTCTGAGGGCCGTTACCGTCGTGCCCTCTCTGCCCTCGAGCCCGCTGTATCCGCCGGCGCCGGATGCGTCTGACACGTCAGACGGCGAGCCTTCGTCGGTTTTCCGTTCGCCCCCTAGTATCAACCATTTCCCGACAAAGCTCTTTGGGAAAAACTTGAAGTACAAGGCGATGACCGCAGGCGTGGCCAATACCGCACCGACGAGAAACAGCATCCCCACCGTCGTACCGTAGCCGACAAACGCGAGCACAATCCCGGTTACGATACTCCCGAATCCGACTACACCGATTATCCCGGCGGGAACAAAAAACTCGATAAGAATCGCGGCCAAACCGGCGAGGCACAATCCGAGGGACAACAACCACCCCATCGCTACAGCCTCTGCACAACGATCTGGTTGCCAAGTACGGACACCACTTCGATACCCGTTCCCGCCTCTATGTATTCACCATCGGTTTTCACCGGATACACCTCTTCCCCGATTTTCGCCTTGCCAACCGGACGGAGCACCGTGACCGCCACTCCCCTTTCACCGGCGGTGGGATAGGCGGTTATCGCACCTTTATTCGTCCCGGCAAGCTCGCCCGCAGCTCCGTCCCCGGTAATCTGCGCCTGGCCCGAGTTCCCGAGGATGAGCCGGTTCAGGAACGGCAAACGGGGAAATATGCGGAGGATTACGCCAAAGAACACCACCGATGCAGCTACACTTCCGCCAAAGACGAGCAGGTTTCTCTTGAACACATCCCATTCCCAACTGAACTCAGGGATAATAAACTGCTGCCTGCTCAATACCAGCGCCGCCGCGATAACGAGTATCCCGGAAATTCCGGTAATCCCAAATCCGGGGATGAGAAAGATTTCGACGATAAGGAGCACCACCCCCAGAATGAACAGGAGTAGTTCGAGGGATCCAACGGTGCCGAGCAGCGCTCCGCCTAAGAACACCACGGCAAACGCGATAATCGCCACGGTGCCGGGAATGCCAAATCCGGGACTGGTTATCTCGAGATAAAGCGCCACCAATCCGACAAGAACAAGTATGCCGGTGACCGCTGTTCCGGTTACGAACGCAGCCGCCATGTCGGCGGTGGTGGGCTCGAGAAATTCGGCATCTGAAAGCGGGATGTCCAGAGAACGGAGTAGCTCACCGGTATCGAACACGGTCCCTGAAGATATGCCGTATTTGAGCATATCCCCCGCAGTGAGGGTGAGAAGCTTGCCGCTCGCCGACACCGTTTTGCCGACTTCCAGAGTCGCACCGGAATCTTCAACTTCCCGCCGGAGATCGGCAAGACCATTTTTCGTAGAGAGGCGAAGCTCCTCATCTACGTAAACCTCCAGGAGCTCCACGTCCACATCCACCATGGCATGGGCCACCGCCGTGGGATACCCGTTCTTCTCCGCGAGCGCCGCCATTTGACCCCGCACCGCGCTGACGGTTTTCTCATCGGCCATCTCCGTGCCTTCCTGAGTCTGCAGTACGGGAGCAGCTGCCCCGATTGACGTGCCCGGGGCCATGTATATCCGGTTGCAGGAGAGCGAAATAAGGGCGCCCGCGGACCAGCTGACACCCGTTCCCTCAGCGGTTGCCGGAACATAAGCTATTGTAACGGCGGATCTTGCCGCGCCTATCAGGGTTGCGATCTGCAGGGCCGAGTCGACCCTCCCGCCGAAGGTATCGATATCGAAGATGATGTACTCCGCCCCTGCTTGCTCCGCTTTGTCTATTCCGCGGCGAACAAAAATCATCCGTGACGGGTTAATTTCGCCGTGTATCGGTATAACAAAAGCCTTAGCTTCAGCCTGCTGTCCCCAGGCTGAAACCGTTAAGATCGATATCAGTATCAAGAGCACCGCAAAACGCTTCATGCCATCCCCCCGGCGCCATCACAGCCAGGGACCGCTTTGAAATCATAACGCTGTCGCCGTCTTGAGCTCACAACATTAAGATTAAGCTAACCTTACCGGATGTCAAGCTTGAGACTGTCGCGCAAAAGAAGCGGCGCTCGCAATAGTGCCGCCGGCGCCGGTTTTGTAACCGGCCCTCACCGACCGCTTTCAGCGTCCTCCTCGCCGTTACCCCCTAAAACGCCCACCCGGTGTAGCCCTGGTAGTCTTTCACAAATCCGCACCGCTCGAGCAGCGGCGCGTACTCACTGTCGGCCGCCGCCACACCGTTTATCGTCTTGATTCTGACGGCACTCTGCGGATTGAAGCTCCGGGCGGTAATCCTACGGAGAGAATCGATGCAATGAGGCAGGACATCGTCCTCCGGTTCCGCCGATATTTCGAGCTCACCACCGCGCTTTCTCGCCACCAACACAACCCGGCTTTCCTGATAGACGATGTAGGTGGATGCGAACCGTTCCGGGAGCAGCTTTTTTAGCGCCGGAACATCGATGCCGCAGAGTGACGCCGGGTCCGTCGCGTTGAGAAAGACAATCCTCTCATTCTTCTCATCCTTCTCGTCATGGAAAAGAGCCTTCAACGCCGCCGGCAGCGCAAACTGTATTCCCGCAACCCCTTCAAAGAAATAGCCTCCTATTATTTCTCCGGACAGCTCCATCAGACGCATCGTCCGGAACAGCCTGCCCCACCTGAGAGGTTCGGCCTCCCCGGCAAGGAGCTCTCGAAAGATGATGCCGTAGCGCGAGAGCAACAGCCGCACTCTGTCCCGGTTGAGCTCGGCTTCTTCGAGGGGATCCCGATAAACCGCCGGAGGGTCATCAGCGTCGGCCACTGTCCGGTCGCCGCTGCCTCCGTTCGCCGGCCCGTCGGCGCCCTCCACCGCAAGGTCCGCCGAATACTCCGGCGAAAGATACCAGTTACCGGCGATCGGTCGCGAAATCTTCCACTGAGACAACCCGGCGGAGCGTCTTCTGTATCTCGAATCCCGTGAACGGCCGATGCCGGCGGAATCGCGGGTCTTGAACCCCTGAAGAACCCGGTTTCTCACCGGCTCGAATGAATCGCATCGGAGCACGCCTCTCCAGACCAGGGTCCACAGCGCCTCGGTGCACTCGCCGGAGCTCAATCCTGAGAGCTCCTTGAGATCCCAGAAGGAATACCTGCCAGGTTTCCCGGCGAGAGCCCCGGCGAGCCGCCGGGCCGGACCTTGAGAATCGGGTGGCGCCTCCTGTGAAACCTCTTTGAACAACTCCACATCCTCCGGAAAACAGAACGCGACTTTCGCCTTGCCGGAGCCGACCCATTGGAAATCCGTAGAGCTGAGAAGTTCATCCAGCCGCCGTGTCTGATACCCGGGCACACGCGCCGGAAGGATATCCTCCTCCCACCTGCCCGCCGGGGCAGGATAGCAAAACAGCGGCGAGAGGGCTTTTTTTAACGAATCGACGCCATGGCCTTCCCTGCCCACCCGCTGCCACCGCGGGAGGAACGAAACAAGACGTTCTACAGGCAACGGCTCAAAGCCTCTGCGCCTGCGTCTTCTCCCAAAGGCGAGGAGCTTTTCCAGATTCTCAGCGTCGCATATCTGATCCGTCTCGGCACCTTCGGTAAGTCGCCCGACGACCACGATCTT
>CAZHXC010000217.1:0-4839 GCA_964536145.1 uncultured Spirochaetales bacterium
GAGTACCTGAAAATACCGGATCCGTTGTGGGACGATTACAAAGGCCTCTCCCGACATCATCTGGAAGATCCGCAGCCGGATGCAGTCTACAGGATCAATCAAACCTTCTGGTTTGACAGATACGCGGTGGAAACAAAAATCAACGTTTCCAATATCGCGGGCACATACGACACCGAAAGAAGGCTGTATAAGACCTACACATCTCCCACGGATGAGATCCCATCCGACGATGAGAGCCTGGTGAACGCCGCAAAATCGGCCGTCGGACGGGAGACAAACCCGTTTCTCCAGGCGAGATCGATCTATCTATTTCTCCTGCAGCAGCTCGTCTATGATCCCAAGCCGGAGGGAAAGACCATCCAGGAGAATCTCGTGAAGGCGGCGGCGGATGCTTATGGTTACTCCATGCTGTTCTGTTCAATGACGAGGGCGGCGGGCATACCGTCACGCCCGGTGGCGGGTTTTGTTATCTACGGCGACCGGAGGTCGCGGATTCACTATTGGGCCGAGTTTTATCTGCCCCAGTTCGGCTGGGTGCCCGTCGATCCGTCTCTCGGCGACGGTGCGAGGTTTGGCGGCTATCCTGACGTAGATGAACCTGAGAGCTTTTTCTTTGGAAACGTGGACTCCAGCCATATCGTTTTTACCCGGGGGGTGGTGGATGTCAAAGCGTTGTCATCTGAGGCGCGGACGGTCAAAAGAAACCGGCTCTATTCGCTGCAGGCTATTCACGAGGAGTCTTCCGCCGGGGTCTCCTCGTACACGGCAACCTGGAACGACCTCGAGGTTATCGACATTTGGTAACGCGGCCCGGGCTACAGCGGCCGGTATGTGTAATTGTAGAAAACAGCCTCGATGTCGGGTTCTTCGAGCAGCTTCTTCCGTAATGATACGGGATTGACACCGGGGTCCGGCCTGATGACCCGGTCCTTGCTGAATCCCTTGTCTGTCTGTGTGGCGCCCAGTGCTCTTAGCCGGTCCGCGGCGCCAAGGCTCTTTGCAGTGCCTGCGGTCCGGTAGCGCACAATGAGGCTTGCCTCCGCGAGCTCTCCAGTGGGCTCGGCGTCCGCCGGCGGTGGTTGTATCACCGCTGACTTGCGATCAGCTTCATATCCTTTCCATCCTGAATCGAGGAGCAGTTTGTACGCGCCGTAGGCGCCAAGACCGTTCACCAACCCGTTACCGAAATCCGGGTCCCAACCTGGCTCGCCGAGGTCGGTGGCGGACCGCGCGAGGAGTTCCCTTGCCGTCGCGAGGTCCATGGTGTCATCAACGGTGCACAGGAGCCCGAGGATGCCGGACACGTGGGGACATGCAATCGAAGTGCCCGCGACACCGGCATATGCATAATCTGTGAGGCTCGAACCCAACGACGCGGTGATTACAAAGTATTCCCAGGGGTCCCATTCGTCGCCTCCTCGCCCACCGGGTGCCGCGATATCGACCTTTTCTCCGGGATTGGAATACGGGGCTATCCCGCCGGCGTAAGTGGTTGCGGCCACGGCGATGGTGTACTCAGAGGAGGCCGGGTAGTCCACTTCCCTGTCGCCGGTCTCCCGGGAGTTGCCGGCTGCTGCCAGCACAATGACTCTCTGTGCAGTTGCTTCTGCGAGAGCCATCTCGAAGAAACCGTCGTCGTCCGGAACGCCGCCACCAAGGCTCAGGTTGATGATTTTGGCTGGCTTTGGACGAGTCGTCCCGGATGGGTTATCCAAGCCGGCCGCGTATCTGATCGCATACGCTATGTCGTAGGAATTTCCTGTCGAAGCTCCCAGCGCCCGCACCGGGAGCACCTTCAGCTTCGAAAGCCCGATCCCCGCGATACCTTCACCGTTGTCGGTAACCGCGGCTATAGCTCCGGCCACCTCGGTCCCGTGCCAGGAGCCTCCGTCATCCGTAGCATCAGAGTCAATCCCGTCATGATCCCCGGAGTAGGCAGTATCGGATATAAAATCGTACCCTTCCTGAGTGAGAAGATTCTCGACCAGATCCGGATGCTCGGTGTAGCCGGTATCGATCACCGCCACCACCACCTCGTTCCTTATGACGCCTGTCTTCTCGAGATATTTGAGATGGCCCCAGAGGGCCGGCATCCCCATAATCTCGAGGGCCCATTGACCGGGATAGCCGGTCTCTGCGTCAACTTTGAAATACGTGTCATTCGGTCTGAAGGGATCGGAGGTGGCCACGGTGGCGGTTTCCGACACCGTCCGGGACCAGTACCCCGACGCAGACCTCGCCTGCAGATAGAGGGTATACTCTCCCGGGTCCAGCGGTTCTACCGGTTGAAAACGTCTGGTGTTTTCATCTACCGCAATCCAGCTGTTTTCGCTGTCAAAGGAGTACCTGAATCCCTCGATGACATCGGGACCGTACACTTCCCAGAACCAGGTAGGTTTGTTCTCATATTCTCCGAGACCACTCTCAAGTATGTACAGCCCGGGCGCTCTCGATATGACTAGATTGCACGCGGACAACAGCGCGATTATGATAAGCGGGTAGAGGACCCTATGTATTTGCCTCATTGTCTGCCGGAAACCTCGAATAACTGCGATCCGGTTGTCGTTTCGGATCTTTTTCTACATGAACGATATTGAATGTACTACACTTGTGCTTGTTCGTCTTCCGGGCTCAAGCTTATTGCCGGAAATGGCCGAAAATATAGGATAGATACATGGCCGTTGCGTTGACAAAGGCCAAAACCGGTCAATATACTGTATGGTACCAGGAAAGCGTCAGGAGTAACATGAATAATCCCCTGCAACTCTCCCTTGTTAACTTTAAAAAGGGCGCCTATATCATTGTAGAAGGAAAGCAAAAAGCCGACTATTTCTACATCATGAGACAGGGCAATGTACGCATCAGCAAGGAAGCTGAAGTCGTCGAAGAGGAAGGCGGCAACATGCTTGCCCCGGGCGATTTTTTTGGGGTTATTTCCACGATGTCATCCCACAGCCATATTGAAACCGCCCAGGCTATGTCTGATGTATCGCTGATAGCGGTGCATCGCGATCAGTTTGGTCTTCTCATCGAACGGAATGCACCGGTTGCGTTTAAAATCATCCAACAGTTTTCAAAAACACTGCGATATCTCGATGCCGCGCTTGCCCGCCTGACGCTGAAAGGTGATTCTTCTGAAGAGAATGTCTCACACCTGTTCAGGGTGGCCGAATACTACGCTAGACAGAGCCAGTATAACCAGGCCTACTACGCCTACTACAAGTATATTCAGCATTGCCCAAACGGCGAGCAGGTGCAAACAGCCCGGGAACGGATGGGGAAAATAAAGCCGTATGCGAAGGCGGTCTACCTCGACGGCGCGGGAGAGAAGTTCACGCGGTCATATCCCCAGAATACGATGATCTTCAGCGAATCCGAGCCGGGGGCGGAGCTTTTTATCATTCAGAAGGGCAGCGTCAAGATTACCAAGATAATAAATGACAACGAAGTGCTCCTCGCGCTCCTGAAAGCAGGAGATATGTTTGGTGAGATGGCGCTTCTGGAAGACAAGCCCCGGACGGCTTCGGCCATCGCCCACGAGAATGCGGTACTTCTCGCGGTGAATAAGGCAAATTTCAGGCGAATGGTTTCAACGCAGCCGCAGATGATCACCAGGTTGACGCAGATACTTTCCGAACGCCTCTGGTTCATCTACAAGCAGATATCGAACACGCAGATAAGCGACCCCGTCGGCCGGATGTATGACAGGCTCTATATCGAGCTCGAGAGGTTGCGGGTTCCCCTCAACAACCAGCCCTATACCTTCGATTTTGGACCATCTGAGCTCATAAACCTCGTCGGGCTGCCCAAGCAGGAGGGAAACACCCATATTCGTAAGCTGTTCGAGAACAGCAAAGTACGGGTGGTGGATAACAAGATCCACGTGACCGAGGTCGCCGAGATAGAGAAGCAGTCCAAGTACTACGCAAAGATGGAGAAAATCGAAAAATCCCGCCGCCAGGCTTCGCTCCGTCATCAGTGAGTCCCCGGTCGATTCCGACTACAGCCGCACTTTATACGCAATCCCGTTGCTATAATCATCATCAGAGGCGGCGCGGCGAGAATTGCGTTGCCGAAAACAATTTCTTGACAACTGATGTACCGGTTGGTAGATTTTCTTAGTAAACATGGAGTCAAAAGAAAAGATCACGATTTTTCATATATACAGAAAAGACGGATCGGCACTTTTTCTTCATCCCTTTGATTCCCCTGACAAGCTCGCATCATTGCTCAGAAAAAGCCAAATTAGCGGGAAATACGGGCGTGAACCGAGGGTCGAGTCGCTGACACTCTTTCGGAACGATCTCTATCGCATGATCGAGGATGCGGTGAAGAGCTATGTGATGGAGGTCCGCTTCATTCCCAGGTTTATCATGTCGGCAGGCGTTTTCTTACTCACCTATCTGTTTCTTGCTTTCGCCATCCGCGATCCGCTGCCACTCCTTGATGAAATTCTCATAGGCGTGGGGCTGGCGATTGTAGCCTACTTCCTTCTTGGAAGGAGGGATCAGCGTTCGAACCTTGCGCTCAGGTCCCGGGTCGAGCTGAGGACCGCAGTGGACAGGATCGTATTCACTGAAGACCCGTTTGTCAAAGAGGTGGAAGAAGCGCTTCAGAGAAACGAATCTGAGGGCCGCGAGCGGGTGATTCGTCAGATGCTGAGCAACCCGAACAGCCGTTTCAATGCCGGGGATGAAGACGATCTCAGGCAGATGCTCTCCTATCTGGAAAAGCGGTTCAGCTCCAAGGAGTACAGGAAGCAGGAGAAGCTCATTTCGCGAATAAAGGACATCTCCCGGAGCGAATCAGACGTGGAAGTGTTGAGCAAGTGGAGTGAGT
>CAZHXC010000217.1:4849-6239 GCA_964536145.1 uncultured Spirochaetales bacterium
AGATCGATCTTTCGCTTTTCGACATCTATCGGAGAGTCAAAAAAAGTTACAAACAGGTGAAGTAGACGGGTGGGTTACGAGCTATTGCAGTGCGCGAAGCTCTTCACGATTCCTGAGTTGCCGGTTTACCTCTTCAAGGTACTCCCTTGCAGGGGTAAAGCCCGGATCGAGCTCCAGCGCCTTCTCAAAGTAACCGATAGCCCGTTCGAGGTTTCCGGCGGCAAACTCCTCAACCCCTGAGATGTAATACTCGTCTACTCGGTTTCTGAGTGCGAGACGGCCTTCGTCTCCGAGGTTGATTTTTGCTTCGAGGCTGAACCTGTCCGGCGTATTCGACATTGTTGAAAGGTCCAGCGTGTAGTTGGCTATGAAGCTGACGCGGGTCAGATCCACGGTACCGCCAAGGGAGAAACGCGGATTTGCTCCTCTATATTGGAAACCGCTGTGGATTGAGAAAAAATCGGCGACGAGAACATTCAATCCTCCCGCCATGTTGATTCTTTCTGCGCCCTGGCCATAACCGATCGGAATGTTGAGATCATAAGCAATTGTTACCGGGCGGAAGGGAGAATAGGCGATACCCGCGGTGAGCACCGTGGGAAGAGGTTCATCCATCACCAGCGGTCCCAAGTTCTTGAGAACGAGTCCGGCTGAGAAGTTCTTGCTCCTCGAGGCGTAAAACTTGAGAAAGTTGAAGCGGGTGAGAGCGCCAAAATCGATCAAGGCGGCAACCGCAGATTGATCTTCGTATCTGATAGAAGGGACATTTCTGTAGGCGATTTTTACATTTGCGCCCACGGCAACACCGTAAAAGGTATAACTGGAGAGAAAATTGTATGAGATATTCGCCGTTGCGATGGTCTCCGAATAATAACCACCGCCGGTACGCTCGCCCCAGTCGTCATAACCGGTGAAGGGAACATAGAGGAACTTACCTGCGACTCCTATTCCTAAATCGTTGAAGCGCATGGTATAAATCACGTTTTCAAGACGGGAATCGGCTATCCAGTTGTTGTGAATAAAAGAGAGCTCGGTATAGTCGAGCAGGGAGCTTGCCGAAGGGTTCGCCTCCAGAAAACCGGAGTCCGCGGCTACAGCCGTGTAGGCGGTACCCATCCCTTCGTATTTGCCGCCGCTCGGAACCAGGAGTATCGGAAAAATCGTCAAACCGGTATTCGGGTCTGAGAAAAGATCTTCAGATAATGACGAGGCATCGGCATAGACGTCCGAATAGTCCTGCCCGAGGGCGGGAAACAGGGGAATGAGAAAGAAAAACAACAGTGGGATCAGACGATTCATGCACCCTACAATATACTACCGTAGTTGTTTATATTCTATGTAATCGGCGGCCTGGTAAAAAGATAAAGTGCGGTGGACCGGATTTCATGAA
>CAZHXC010000218.1:0-6236 GCA_964536145.1 uncultured Spirochaetales bacterium
TCGGTACGCGCGATCTGTGAGTCCGGCTTGAAGTTCGAGAGGAAGCTCGAGTCTACCCAGACACTCGGGATGGCAACGACGCCGATGACAACGAGTACAGCCGCCACCGCCATCACGCGTTTCCATCGACGGGTAAGAAGGTCTACGACTCGAGTTGCAAGACGTGGGAGCCCGGCGTTGGCCTGTGGCGACCGGCGGAGTTTCCACGGCCCCTTTACGCCAAAGAGCATAAAGCTCGACGGGATAAGCGCGAGTGAGAGAACCATCGCAGAAAAGACACCGAAAGCGGTGAACAGTCCAAAGTATCGCACCGGCAGAACCGCCGAGGTGAGCAGCGAGAGAAACCCGACAACGGTGGTAATTGCCGCCATTACAACCGGGCGGGTGATCATGGCAATCGCATGATCGGCAAGGTGACGCGCGGTGGCGGTGGGGTGCTCCTCGAGGTAAACGGTTGCACTGTTGAAGACGTGGATCGAGTACGCCACGCCAATCGCGACAAGCATGACGGGTATCATGGTGGAGACCGCGTAAACCGGTATTCCCAGAAGCGCCATGAGCCCGAAAGTCCAGATCACGCTCATAGCTACAACGAGCATGCTGAGTATCATATTGCGTACGCTGCGCAGTACCAGCAGTAGGACGAGGGCGATCGCAGCGAGCACAAGCGGTCCCATGCGAGCCATGTCCGCCGGGCCAAGCTCCGCGAGCGCTCCCTCAACAATTGGCCTACCGGCAACGTAGATCTCCTCGGGTCCTTCAAAACCGGTGACGAGTTTCCGGATATCGTCATATATAGTGTCGGTGAAACCGCTCTCCTCCGGGCGCGCGATAATGAGCGTTGCTTTTCCGTCTTCTGAGACAATGCGTCCGTTGATCATCGGATTCGATCGTACGGACTCCTCCAATGCCCGGAGCTCCGCTTCTGAGGAAGGCATAGTGCCGATGAACGGGCTTACCGTGAGCCCCCACTCATCGGAGGAAATATTATCCGCAGTCGCGAGTGACATGGTGCGCTCGGCGTCTATTCCTTTCACCTCACCGATCGCCCGACCGAGGGCATCAATTTTCTCGAGGGTCTCCGGACGATAGATCCCGTCACGGTGATAGAGAGCGACAAGCACACCGTCGGCGATGTTGAATTGCTCCTCCGCCTGCCGCGCGTAGACGAAGGCGGGGTGGTCGTTGGGCATGTATTCGTCCAGGTCGGTCTCTATCCGGAAGCCGTTGATCGCGGCTGCGCCGAATCCCACGGTGATCGCAACGACGACGAGTAGGGTGAGAACCGGCAACCGGCTGAGCCGGGTGAAAAATATTTTCATAAACACCTCATGATTATGAGTTAGCGCTAGCCAACTTATTGCTTTAAATTAATCGTGACACGAACCAAGGCTGTACCGCCTCAATCGTCCCTATCCGGGCAGCATACTACGCCGCCGGTTCCACGAGCTTGAGGAAGTCATCGACGGCATCCGTACCTTCGGACTCGAGGTTGAACCTGTAGTGCTCAAGATGCCACCGGCGGACAATCAACTGCACGGTCCACCGCGCGCGCAAGCAGATGTTCGATTGCGGAAAGCATTCGATCCATCAGTGCGCGCACGCGCCCCGCAAGCTGCTCGTCGTTCAGGAAAACCTCATCGGCAAAGATCACCGCCGAGAGTTCCGGGGCGGACACGAGCCGCGTGAAGAGTGTCCGGAAGTTGGCCGCGAGCGCCCGGCGCGCAGAAACCACTGTGTCCCCCGGGCCGGCGCCTTTCCCCGGTTCGAGCCGGCCAAGGGTCTCCCGTTCGAGGACATCGAGTACGGCAAGAAGAATCTCCTGCTTACTTGCAAAATGCCGGTAGATCGCCGCGTCGGAAATCCCGATCTCCTTTGCAAGGTTCCGGATCGTAAGCTGCTGAATCCCGCGTCGCGCGATGAGCCCGATCGAATGATCGATGATCTCTTGCTGTCTTGCAGTGATCATTGGCGTCCCGGTTGCCATGTGCCTTACACTTCTTTGGTCGCGGGCATGTCACGGGGATTGGGGGCTTTCACCACAAAGAACTCGAGCAACTCGGTCCCGTGATTCTCGATCACCATCTTCAGGTTGAACGGAACGGCGACGATGGTCCCGGCCGGATGATCGTGAAACTCCTCGTCCTCGAGACTGAGGCTGAGGGTCCCGCGAACAACTATCTGATGTACGTACGAGTTGGACGCATGGGTAGGCACCGCGCCACCGGGTGGCACAACAATATGATTGATGTTCACCCGTTCGTCGTCAACTATCTTTGCCATGGTCAGGCTTGTCGCTTGCGCAAAAGTATATGTGCTTTCAATCATTGGTTCCTCCGTTGTCGAGAGACAAGTTAGCGAACGATCGCTTACTTGTCAAGTGTTTGCGCACCGTTTGCCGGATTTTTTGGCCTTCCGGTCGCGTGGCACATCTGTTCGGCACAATCAAAAGGTGGGTTTTTCGATCTGCCCTGTAGTTCTGGATGCCGCACGTAAGCTAATCTTCATCGGCAAAACCTTTTTGTTCCGTCATGTGAAAGAGCGCCTCCCGGCGAAGAACGGTAACCAAACGGCCCTTAATTTCAATTATTTTCTTGTCCTGTAACTCAGAGAGAGTTCTGAACAACGATTGGCGCGCTACGCCCATGATCTCTGAAAGCTCTTTTTTGCTTACCATCAGATGTACGGTATTCTTTTCCCCGTAGGAAAGCTCATGCAGAAGGTAGTGGGCAATGCGCTGTTTCAATGTTTCAAATTGCACCATTCGGAGCTTCTGCGCGAGAAATGATGTCCGTTTCCCCATATCCGAGAGAAGCTGCTCCATGGCTGCAGGATTTTCACTGCAAAGCTCGATGAGCGCTGATCTGGCCAATTCGAACATGCGAACCGGAGTAGAGGCCCTGACTTCAACAGGATACCTTTGGGACGGAGAAAAAAGAAACGCAGAGGCCAGTGCCTCCGGCGCCGATATCGTTTCAACCCTCATCGACCGCCCATCATAGGTAAGAAAATCCGCACTCACGGTCCCGCTGATAAGCACGCACAGTTCGTCGCATAGATTGCCCTGTCCTTTTACCACTTGGCCGGAAGCATAATTGCAAAAACGCCATTTCCATTTATTCAGACTTTGGCGAAGTGTATGCCCATCTATCAGCTTAAACAGGGGGTTGCGTTGCAGTAGTCCAATATCGGTATCGTTCATGATCTCGATATAAAAAAATTACTTATTTAGTCGCCTATGTGACTGCTCGAACTCTTCGATTTTCTTACCATGTAAACAGCAATTGTTACAAGGAGGATCAGGTATGGTGAAAGGAACGCCGCTCGGTGGTCTCGCAGGAGCCACGCTTGGATTCTTTGTCGGTTTCGCCGCTGTTTCACTTTTCGGACCGACTGTCGGCTATCTTCAGAGCTCCATTGGTATTTCCGCGGGGCTTCTTGTCTCTATTCCTAATCTCACCGGATCACTATTGCGAATACCCTTCTCCGCCATGGTTGATTCAGACGGTGGGCGGCGACCTTTTCTCATTCTTCTCATCGCCTCAGCGGTCGGGGTGGCGGGTATATGGATCTTGTTACGTTTTTTTTCCGGGTCCCTTGGACAGCTTTTCCCGCTCCTTCTCGTTCTTGGAGCTTTAGGGGGCTGCGGGATCGCGACCTTCAGTGTGGGCATCAGCCAAACTTCTTTCTGGTTCCCGTTAGAAAAACAGGGGACCGCGTTGGGCGCATACGCAGGTTTCGGCAATCTCGCACCCGGCATACTGGCTCTTCTTTTGGGTTTGTTCCTGCCCTCGATTGGGCTGAACGGAACATATCTGGCCTGGTTCGGCTTTCTAGTCGTCGGAATTATCGTCTATGCCGTCCTTGGAAGAAATGCTCCCTATTTCCAACTGAGGCGCTCCGGGATGACGGAAGGAGAGGCGAAGACCGTCGCGAGCTTGCAGCACGGTCAGACATTGTTTCCCCGTGGAAATGCGGTAAAGTCGCTCGTTGAATCCGCAAAGATCTGGAAAACGTGGCCGCTCGTTATGATGTACTTCACCACCTTTGGCGGGTTTATTGCGCTTACCGCCTGGTTCCCACTGTACTGGCGAACTTTCTTTGATATGGACCTGGCTGCAGCCGGTATGTTAACGGCCGTCTTTTCCATTTCCGCAAGCCTGATCCGGGTAGGTGGCGGGGTTGTCTCGGACAGGCTCGGCGGAGAGTGGACGGCATTCGGGGCACTGCTTTTTATTGCCGCGGGGGCAGGTATGATGATGTCCGCCTCCACACCGGCTGCGGCTGTCACCGGCATTGCTCTTCTTGCCGTAGGTATGGGGTTTGGGAATGCGGCTGTTTTCAAAATGGTACCTCAGCACGTGCCCACGGCCATCTCGGGAGCAGCAGGACTGGTGGGCGGCCTCGGGGCGTTCGGCGGATTTGTCATTCCCAATCTGATGGGTTTGTTTGTCTCGGAGGGAGTGGTAGGAGATCCGGGTTTTTCTAAGGGGTTTGTGATCTTCATCATCCTCGCCGCATTCTCTCTCATGCTGCTCCTCGCGCTCAAACTCATGTCGGCTACAAAACCCCGGGAGGTGAACATATGAAAGAAGTAATTCGCACTACCTGCAGCTACTGTTCGGTCGGCTGCAATTGCAAGGCAACAATTGAGGATGGAAACATAACAAGCTATATGCCGGACAAGGACTACCCGGTCAACCAGGGGAAATCGTGTCCCAAGGGCTTTCTTTTACCCCAGGCTCATGCGGCGGATGACCGTCTGAAGTCCCCGATGGTCCGGCAGGATGACGGCGGTTATAAACCGGTATCATGGGATGAGGCAATAGACCTGTTTGTTGGGAAGTTCAGGTCGATCAAAGAGACCTACGGCCCTGAGGCGGCCGCGTTTATCTCCACCGGACAGATTCCTCTTGAGGAAATGGCCTTCTTGGGCGCACTCTTCAAGTTTGGAATGGGTTTTGTGCATGCGGACGGCAACACCCGTCAGTGCATGGCAACGGCGGCAGTTGCGTATAAACAGGCCTTTGGCTTTGACGCCCCGCCGTTTTCCTATGAGGATTTCGAAACATCGGACCTTCTCATATTCATCGGCGCAAACCCCGCCATCGCGCATCCGATCATGTGGGAACGGGTCAAAAAGAACAAAAACTCACCCGCTATCCTTGTCATCGATCCGAGAAAAACCATGACCGCCCGGGCCGGTATTCATATACCGATTCGTCCCAAGACAGATCTCGTTCTGCTCTACGGAATTACCCGGTACGTAATTACCCGGGGGTGGATTGACCACAAATACATTGACCGTTCCACCGAGGGCTTTGAAGAGCTGAAGCGGCATGTCGAGCCCTTTACACTCGAGGCGGTGAGCAATGAAACGGGGATACCCATATCCACAATCGAGGATATCGCCGAGAGGATCCATAAGGCAAAGGCCGCTTCTCTCTGGTGGACCATGGGTATCAACCAGAGTCATCAGGGAGTGAGAACGGCGCAGGCCATCATCAACCTCTGTCTGATCACCGGACACATCGGCAGGCCCGGAACCGGCCCCAATTCAATAACGGGACAGGCGAACGCCATGGGTTCGAGACTCTTCTCCAATACCACCTCGATGTTCTCCCTTTATGATTTTGAGGACGGGGAGGACCGTGTCCAAATGGCGGATACGCTGAATATACCGGTGGATTCGATCCCCCGGATCAACAGCATGCCGTATCACAGGATCTTAGATGCGGTTGAAGAAGGAAAGATCAAAGCGCTGTGGATTATCGCCACAAACCCGTTCCATTCCTGGATCAACAAAGAGCGCGCTATGAAGGCCCTGGGAAACCTCGATTTTCTTGTTGTCCAGGACCTCTACTTCACCACCGATACGGCCAAGCATGCGGATCTTCTCCTCGCCGCGGCCGCCAGTACCGAAAAGGAAGGGACATTCATCAATTCCGAAAGGCGTATCGGCATCGTACAGAAATTGACCGAGCCGCCGGGCTCGGCCAAAAGTGACTTCGAGATCTTTCAGAGTATAGCGGAGAGGTGGGGGTGCACCGGGATGTTCAAAGAGTGGACCTCCCCGGAAGCGGTTTTCAAAGTTCTTCAAAGAACGACAAAGGGCCGGCCGTGCGACATCACCGGCATCACCGGATACGAAATGCTTCGCAGCCGGGGTGGAATCCAATGGCCCTATCCCGCAGGCAACCCCGATGACCGGGAACACCGCAGACTCTTCGAAGACG
>CAZHXC010000219.1:0-4739 GCA_964536145.1 uncultured Spirochaetales bacterium
GATCTCGACCGTATTCGCTCCGCGCTTGCAAAGCTCAGCCGCGGTTTTGATACGAAACAGTTGCGCCGCCCGAAGGGAATGGGCGGTACCCTCAGGCCCTATCAGAAGGCAGGGGTGAAGTGGCTACAGTTTCTTTCCGAGTACGGCTTTGGCGGCATCCTCGCGGACGACATGGGACTTGGAAAAACGATACAGGCCATCGCATTGCTCGCGCATCTTCGGGAGCGGGGAGTCGAGGGCCCGTATCTGGTGATTGCCCCGGTGTCTACCATCTCAAACTGGGTCAGAGAAATCGAGCGGTTCTGCCCAAAGATGCCCGCGTATCCCCACATCGGACCTGAACGGCCGGCACGTACGGCTGATATTGCATCGTATCGCGGTGTGGTGGTAACCAGCTATCACACGCTGCAGCGTGACATAGATCTCTTCGAGCCGCTGAGGTGGTCTCAACTGATCCTCGACGAGAGCCAGGCTTTGAAAAACCCTACCGCAAAAACCCACAAGACGGTCCGCAGACTCACCTTCGACCGGGTTATTGCCATGTCCGGGACACCGGTTGAGAATAACATTCAGGAACTGTGGAGCGTGATGAGCATCCTCAACCCCGGGCTACTCGGTACAAAGACCGATTTCATGAAACGTTTCAGAAAGCGTATCGCCGGCGGGGATGAAAACGCTATCGAGGCGCTCCGGGCGAAGTTGCGCCCCTTTCTCTTGAGACGTACCAAAGAACAGGTGGCCGGAGACCTGCCCGCGAAGGAAGAAGTATCCATCGACGTTTCGCTGTCACAGAGTGAACGAGCATTTTATGACACGCTCAAGGAAAAGCTCCGGGATGAAGTGAGAGCCATTCTTGCCTCGGAAGAACCCTTCCGTGCGGCAAACGTGATACTCACTGCACTCACAAGACTCAGGCAGGCCGCAATAGCACCAAACCTGGTTGGAGGTCCACAGCGGTCGAGCAAACTCGACACGGTAATGGAAAAACTCGAAGAAGGTGTCTCTGAGGGTCATAAGATACTGGTATTCAGCCAGTATGTGCGTGTCCTGCAGATACTGCAGGACCGGGTCCGGCAACGTGAGTGGGAGTATCGTTACCTCGACGGCTCGATAGCTTCAGGGAAACGCAGGAAAATCATCGACGAGTTTCAGAACAACCCCGGCGTTCATATCTTTATTATCAGCATCAAGGCGGGAGGGGTCGGTATCAATCTCACCGAGGCGGATTACGTGTTTCTCGTTGACCCATGGTGGAATCCGGCGGTGGAAAGCCAGGCGATCGACCGGACCCACCGCATCGGTCAGAAAAAACCGGTCTTCGCTTACCGGTTTCTCAGTACGGATACCATCGAAGAACGGATACTCGAGCTTCAGGAGACAAAGCGGGAGCTGGTGAAAAACGTCGTGGGTGGAGAGACATCGATGTTCAAGACGCTCTCCGGCGAAGAGATTATCGGTTTGTTTGAGTGAAGCCGCCTCCGGCGGGACAAATGACAGCCGGCAGGGAATTGGAGGATCCATGAAGGCCACTGAGTCCAAAATTGGGAATCCCTGAGCGATAGAAGGCTTGAACAATCGCTTGTGAACTCGTAGACTGTGTCTTAATGTATCAACACGTGCTTGGTCCCGGTTTGGTGACCGGCGTTGGGCCTGTGAAAAGGTTGCCGCGCAAAAGGTTGCCCAGTTGAAAGTTTTTCTCTACTCTCCCGATTTTGAGAAGTATCCCTATCCCCCTTATGTGCCGTTTAGGACCGAGCGCGCCGGAAAGACCCGCGAATTACTTAAGAATATGGGAATGCTCTCCGGCGGTGAGCTGGCGGAAGTAGTCCCCCAACCGGCCTCGAGGGAGCGGATAGAGACCTTTCACACGAGCGAGTATATTGAAGCACTTATGGAGGCTGATGCGGGGAGCGTTAGCGAGGACGCGCTTCGTATGGGCCTGGGGAGCATGGATTGCCCCGTGTTTCCCGGAGTGTACAAGCAATCGGCACTCGCAGCCGGCGCTTCGCTCAAGGGCGCCGAGTTGATCCTGTCAGGAGAGGCGGAGTTGGCATTTAATCCGTCCGGCGGGTTCCACCACGCTCACCCGGAGAGAGCGGGCGGCTTTTGCTATGTGAACGATATCGTGCTCGCGTGCGAATCGCTCACCGAAGCGGGAAAGAGGGTCGGTTATCTCGATATTGATGTACACCACTGTGACGGAGTCCAGGATGCCTTCTATGAGCGTGATGATGTGCTCTGCATTTCCCTGCATGAAAGCGGAGAGACGCTTTTTCCCGGTACGGGTTTTATCGGCGAATGCGGTGTAGGGCAGGGAAGGGGCTATACGGTGAATCTCCCGCTGCCGTTTGAAACATATGACGCTATTTATATGAAAGCCGTTGGAGAAATCGTCTACCCGCTACTGCAATCCTACGATCCGGATATCATCGTGTTGGAGATAGGTGCGGATGCGCTGGCGGGAGACCCGCTCGCGCACCTGAGGCTGACGAACAACACATACGTGGAGATAATTGAAGAGCTCCTGTCATTTGGAAAGCCGATTCTCGCCACCGGAGGCGGCGGCTACCACGTGGAAAATACCGTCCGCACCTGGGCGCTCTGCTGGATGGCGCTTTGCGGTGAGAAGCCGGATCATGACATGTCCATGGGAATGGGTGGGGTTATGCTCGAAAGTGTAGAGTGGGCAGGAGGCCTACAGGACCGGCGTCTTGCGGTGGACGAACACCGGGCGGCCCGTATTAGCGCTGTGGTAGAGCAGGCGCTTGATGTGGTGCAGAAGAATATATTCCCTTTTCACGGTTTTTGAATCGATTTGGATGCCTACCTGCTTGACTATCACAGCCACTCTTCTCTACAATTAATTGTATATAATCGGTAGATATTCGTTTCAAAGATAAACTGCCGCAAATTTACAAGTATTCGGTGTCATCTTGTGGTGCATCTTGGGTGTTGCTTGTAGCGATGAGTCGGATATTTTTTTACAAATTAAAACCCCATAGTTAGGAGGAATCGTAGATCATGGACAATGAACAAAAGGGAATAGACTCGCTGATGAGCGAAAATCGTACGTTCCCGCCCAAACCTGAAATTCAAGCCAACGCCTATGTCTCCAGCCAGGAGCAGTACGAGGAAATGTGGAAGGAATCGATCAATGATCCGGAAGGATTTTGGCTGAAGCAGGCGAAAACATTGAACTGGTTCAAAGAACCCACAAAGAGCGTTAAATACACCTGGGACACAAACGCAAGAAAAGTCGAGCACACCTGGTTTGAAGATGGAACCCTCAACGTATCCTACAACTGCTTAGACCGTCATCTCGGCACACCAACAGCCAAGAAGACTGCCATCATATGGCAGGGTGAAGAAGAGGATGCGGTAAAGAAGTACACTTACGAGGAACTTCATGCTGAAGTATGCAAGTTCGCCAACGTACTGAAGTCACACGGCCTGAAGAAAGGGGACAGAGTAGCGATCTACCTCCCTATGGTACCCGAACTGACTATCGTCATGCTCGCGTGTACCCGCATCGGAGTAATCCACTCGATCATCTTTGGTGGTTTCAGTTCTGACGCTATCCGTGACAGAGTAGATGACTCGGATTGCCGGATGCTGATCACCTCAAACGTCTCGGTCCGTGCCGGGAAGTTCATTCCGTTGAAGAAGATTGCGGACGAAGCGCTCGAGCAGACTCCTTCCATTGAAAGCGTCATCGTTGTCAAAACCAATGATGAGCCGTGCGAAATGAAATCCGGCAGGGACACCTGGTATCACGACGAAATGGGGAAAGCCGATACCGCCTGCGAAGCGGAAGAGATGAAAGCGGAAGACGAGCTGTTCATCCTCTACACATCCGGCTCGACCGGCAAGCCGAAAGGCGTAGTGCACACTACCGCAGGTTATCTGCTGTGGACCTCAATGACCCACAAGTATGTTTTCAATATTCATGACGACGATGTGTACTGGTGCACCGCGGATATCGGTTGGGTAACCGGGCACAGCTATATCGTCTACGGTCCGCTTGCCAACGGCGCCACCTCGCTGATGTTCGAAGGCGTGCCGACCTATCCGGATGCCGGCAGATTCTGGCAGATTGTCGATAAGTTCAAGGTAACCGTTTTTTACACGGCACCCACCGCCATCCGGGCTCTGATGCGCCTCGGTGATCAATGGCCGGAAAAGTATTCGCTCGAGTCCTTGAGGATCCTCGGTTCGGTGGGAGAGCCGATCAACCCGCAGGCGTGGATGTGGTATTACGAAAAGATCGGTCACGGTCGCTGCCCGATTATGGATACCTGGTGGCAGACCGAAACCGGCGGTTTTATGATTACTCCTCTGCCGGGCGCGCATGCTCTTAAGCCGGGAAGCGCTTCGAGACCCTTCTTTGGTGTTGACCCCGTGGTTCTCCGTGAAGACGGGAGCGAGTGTGATCTGAACGAAGGCGGGAAACTCTGCATCAGAAAGCCGTGGCCCGGCATGCTTCGTACCACTTGGGGTGATCATGACAGATTTATCGACACCTATTTCTCCATGTACAAGGACATGTATTTCACCGGAGACGGCTGCCGGATTGACAGTGACGGTGACTACTGGCTGCTCGGAAGAATCGATGACGTAGTAAACGTTTCCGGTCATCGTATCGGCACCGCTGAAGTTGAAAGCGCTCTGGTAAGCCATGAAAAGGTAGCGGAAGCCGCGGTAACGCCAATTCCGCACGATATCAAAGGCCAGGGACTCTA
>CAZHXC010000219.1:4749-6233 GCA_964536145.1 uncultured Spirochaetales bacterium
GAACGAAGGCATCGAAGAGAGCGAAGAGCTGAAGAAAGAGCTCGTCACGCATGTGCGGAAGGAAATCGGGCCGATTGCGGCACCCGAAGCAATCCAGTTTGCCCCGGCACTTCCAAAGACACGTTCCGGAAAAATCATGCGAAGAATTCTTCGCAAGATAGCTGAGAAGAGTACGGATAATCTCGGTGATATCAGCACCCTTGCAGATCCAAGCGTAGTAGAAGCGTTGATCCAGGGCCGTGGTTGATAGAGAGAGGCATTGTTAATGAGCAACCTAGGAAATACTTCCATAGATAAAAATCACGGCTGGCGTGTGACCTTTGCGGGTATGGGGATAAATCTCGCCCTTGGAATACTCTATACCTGGAGCGTCATCAGCAAGGGTATACCTGAAGCATGGGCCTGGAGTGAAGCGGACAAATCGCTTCCGTATTCCATCGCCTGTCTGATATTCGCCCTTGTGATGGTGCCGGCGGGCCGGATTCAGGACCGGTTCAGCCCGCGGGTGGCCGCTACCATCGGTGGAATACTGGTGGGAGTGGGTATGATTATCGCCAGCTTCACCACATCGCCTATCGGCTTCGTGCTCGGGTTCGGCATTCTTGCAGGGGCCGGTATCGGTTTCGGCTATGCATCGGCGACCCCGCCGGCGGTAAAGTGGTTTCCCAAAGCAAAGACGGGAATGATCGCAGGCATAGTCGTATCGGGCTTTGGTCTTGCATCGGTCTATGCCGCGCCTCTCGCTCGAGGGCTCACAAGCGCTCTCGGTATTCAGAACATGGTGCTGATTCTTGGAATCGGGTTCCTCGTCGTGGTGGTGGGCTTAGCCCAGCTTTTGCGGGCGCCCAAGCCGGGTTTCGTGCATCCGTTGGATGCCGAACGTATGGCAAGCGAGGCCCCGAAAAAAGGCGAGGCTGTCAGGAAAGAAGAGTTCACTCCAAAGGAGATGCTCAAGACCTGGCAGTTCTACGTGCTGTGGTTCATGTATGCCTGCGGCGCCGGTGCCGGGTTGATGGTCATCAGCAAACTCGCATCCATAGCAAAGGTGCAGGCCAATCTCGAGTTGGGATTCCTCCTTGTGGCTACGCTGGCCATTGGAAATGGAGGCGGGAGAATACTCGCAGGTATCATCAGTGATAAGATAGGCAGAAGAACGACATTGCTCGCCTGCTTTCTTATCCAGACGGCTATGATCATCCTCTTAGCGCTGACGAGGGAGGGTAGTTTTCTTGCCACCATCCCGGTTTTGATAATTCTGTCCGCGCTCATCGGAGCGAACTACGGGGCCAATCTCTCAATCTTTCCTTCAATTACGAAGGATTTCTATGGCACCAACCACTTTGGCACCAACTACGGGCTTGTGTTCACAGCCTGGGGCTTTGGTGGTTTTCTGCTGTCGCTCCTGGCCGGAAGGCTCTACGATGTTCACCAGACTTTCGCTGTTGCATACTATATGGCAGCCGCCTTGTTGGTTGCAGCCGCGT
>CAZHXC010000220.1:0-5958 GCA_964536145.1 uncultured Spirochaetales bacterium
CGCGGAGTTCGGCTTCGGCATGCGTCTGACAGCGGACAAGCTCTCAGAATACGCTAAGGAAATCCTCGCCGACATGATCGGGAGACAGGCTGACGGAATAGACTCAGGGCTTCTCGAAAACATTAAGAACAATCCGCAGACTACCCAGGAAGAGATTGAAAATCAGCGCGGTTGGATCGATGAGCTGAAGAAACAGCTCGAGAAGAGCAAGGATCCGCAGGCAAAGGGCCTCCTATCATCCGCCGATTATCTCATCCGGCGTTCGGTCTGGGCTCTCGGTGGTGACGGCTGGGCCTACGACATTGGATACGGCGGTCTTGACCACGTTATCGCTTCAGGCAAGAACGTGAACATTCTGGTCATGGACACCGAGGTCTACTCCAATACCGGCGGACAGATGTCAAAGGCGACTCCAACCGGGGCTATCGCCAAGTTCGCCGCAGGCGGCAAACTGCTTCCCAAAAAAGACCTCGGCATGATGGCCATGAGCTACGGCTACGTCTATGTCGCCCGTGTTGCGATGGGTTATAACCGGTTGCAAACGATCCGGGCCTTCCTGGAAGCCGAAGCCTACGACGGACCATCGATAATAATAGCCTACTCGCACTGCATCCCGGGGCACGGCATCTCCCCCAACATGGGACTGGATCAGCAAAAAGCCGCCGTCAATTCCGGCGTATGGCCGCTGTACCGGTATCATCCTGACAAGCTCGATACGGGCGATAACCCGCTCACCCTTGACTCACGAGATCCCTCTATTGATATCGCCGATTACATGTACAAGGAGATCAGGTTCAAGTCATTGAAGCTTGCAAGACCGGAAGAAGCGGAACAGATGCTACAAGCCACAAGATTACATGTGAAACGAAAGTGGGACGCCTACAAGGCGCTCGCTGAGAGAGATTACAGTTAGAGCTTTCAAATATGGCGGTCTGCGGCCCGGCGGTGACATGTGATACTCGCCGGCCACAGGCCAAAGCCTGCAAACAAAAAGCGGCCTGCTCGCATTGCGAGAGGGCCGCTTTTTTTGTGGAGCCGCGTTCGTTTCCCGGCTACCAGTTGACCGTATACGGCTCGTATGTTTCGTAAAAAGTTGTCAAGGTGCTCAGGTCCTTGGCTCCCTCCGACACCTTTACGCCGTTTATCTTTCCGTTGAATCCAAAGTAGCCGTAGGAGCTGTTGTACTCATCGAGCAACTGAGAACCGATCACGAGAGGCGCGTCGCTCTGATAGGGCTCTCCGATATTGTTGTTTGCCGATTTGCTTGCCACCAGGCCGCCGTCTCCAAAGATGTAAACGGAGACTGCATCCGCGTCCCAGGTACCAACGATGTAGTACCACGCATCAAGGTTGAGCCGCTTATTCGTCTTTACCAATTTGTACCGATAGGATGGGTCCTGCTGCGCGATGGCAAATGCGACCTTGCCCTTGTTATCTACAAATTGCAGCGAAAACGATTCGTCGCTGAAGTCTGCCTCAATACCTTTGTGGACAATTCCGCCCCAGTTCACGTGCTTATCGACATACACCCAGGCTTCTACGGTTCCGGCCGTCGTCGTAACCGGGAATTGATCGGCAGAAACCGAGGTGCCAATATCGCCGTCATAGATGTTTACTTCACCTACACCATCAAGTGTTTCCGGAATATCATTTTCCGCGCCGCCGGTCACCGTATCGGCTACAACGCCGTCGGTAATCGCTCTGTAGAGCACCGCAAGATCGCTCGGGCCCTGAAAGGTGACCGCGATGGTCTCCAGCAGGCTGTTGGTCGGGTCCGCCGGGTTTTCGACGTAGGTGCCTTCTTTGTCATAGTAGATCACCTCGTCATCGGTGGGCACCTCCTCGATTTCGGCGGCAACCCCCGATGGGATGTAGTATGTCCCGCCGGACCAATCTAGATCCTTCAGCTCGTCATCGTTAAACAGCTGTATCTCCTCATCGGTATAATCCGATATATCGACGACATGGGCGCGCATGATCGAGTTCATGGAGAAGGCTTCCCAGGTAGTTCCCCCGTCCGGTATCTCGAAAACCACCTCTTTACGAAAGACCGATTCGGCAAGCACGTCGTGCTCTGAACCGACAAAGAGATCCTGGAGCTGGTCGAGGAGCGTTCCGTCCTGTGACACGAGGGTCGACACCGTCTTTTCGTAGGCGACAATGGTTCCTTTGAGCCGGATATCCTCATCTACCATGTGCTCGGTGTAATAGCGGACTCCGATAATGTCTTGAGAATCGGTGCCGCTCCAATAAGTGAAATTGTAGTCGTCTACCATTTCATGGGTGTACACAACCACCGAAGAGAAGACTGCATCCGAGTCGGACACCGGATAGGCAAGATCGGGGTAATCGAGGGAGCCTAAGATACTGAAAGGTCCAAAGCCGTTCTCATCCTGGCCACCGTCGTTGAGCTCGGGAGCATCAGGAAAGATCATTTTGACGATCGTTTCATACCGTACGCTGCCGTCATCAAAGTGCATCTCCATTCTCGTCCGGTATTTCTGGTCAGGCGATCCACTGTCGTCTACGATCGGATCCGCAATGGTCCAGGTACCTACCGGTGCTTCATCACGGACATAGTACTCCTCGATGTACTCGTCGAGCACCTCGTTGGTGGGCGGATAGGTAGTAGTGACGGTGATCTTGTAGACATCATCGCCCGGAACCTCTCCGGAAGCATCGGCAATAACATAATCGGTGGTGAGATCGGGTTCGGGATAATCGGTGAAGCTCCCGGTGGTCTGGGAAAAATCGATACCATCACCGGGGTCTATCGTAGCCTTTGCTGAAAACACCTGTTTGACCGGCGGCATCGGGATGCTCAATGTCTGTGGTTCGAGCCCGCTGTTGTGTTCCACCTCAAAGGTCTGCATAAAAGCATTACTGAACGCGATAAACTCGGTCCCGGCGGGCTGCAATTTGCCGTTTCGCGCTTCCAGGATCGCCTTGTGAGATTCGAGCTGTTCCAATGAGGTTTTTTCTACGGTTTCTTCTTCTATCGGCCCGAACAGCCATTCGCACCCGCTAAACAGAAGCAGCATAATCACGCCAACGATTAACGGCAAGAACTTGTTCATATCATTACTCCCCTTCTGGAGATTATTTACGGACGGCGGCCTGAAGAGCCGCAGACCGGAGCTAATATATCCCATTCATAAAAAAAACAAACTAAAAAAGTAAAATATCCGGCCGCTCCAGCTTTATCTTCATTATACATCGGATTATTCGCCGAAGGTATTCAGTGATGTTTTTTTTGCCCAAATTGCCCGATAAAGGAGATAAGGGCTTATGCGCGCCACATTTATACATATGGGACCCGCATCCGACGGTCCACTGCAGAAGCGCATGCAAAATCAACAATTTAGATAGTAGGAAATATAAAAATTCCGGAAATAGTGGGAACACCGTGGTAAATTTGTAGGGTTTGGCTCCTGACAACTTTGTATCGTCGGCGGAGAGGAGATAGTGATGGATTTTCATGAGAAGCGTAGAAAACTCACAGTATTAATAACGGCGATGCTTCCCCTTTTTGTGCTCACCACCTGTGATGACCTGTTCAAGGCAGGACTCGGGGACAAAGTCGACATAGATCCTCCCACGGTCGCTATTGTGAGTCACGCAAACGGCCAGTATGTCGGCGGTACGCTTACCATCGGCGGCACCTATGGTGATGATTCGGAAGTAGCGCTGTTTCAAATATCTCTCGACGGCGGTGCGACCTACAACACCGTAGAGTTCGACCCAGGGTCCACCCAGTGGGAATACTCGATAGACACAACCCGTTATGCCGACGGCGAAACCGACATACGCGTCCGCGTAGAGGACGGTTCCGGGAAGAGCGCGGACAAAAAGCTGCTCCTCTACTTTGACAACCGCGCTCCGGTGGTGCTCATAAAAAACCCGCAAGGGTATGAAGATCAACAGTATAACGATGATATCACTATCCGCGGAGAGGCGACCGACTCATCGGGCATCGTCAATGTCAACATAAAACCTTTCGACGAGGCCGGTGAACCGGTTGCGCTCTACGATTCGGAAGGCAATCCTACCGACTCATATTCGGTGGAGGCCGACGGCACCAACAGTTGGAGCTTTTTGTTTCAGAGCCGGTACTATACCCTCGCCGGGATCTACAAATTCGTTATCACCGCCACCGACAAGGCGGGCCTAAGTAACAGCTACGCCTATCACTACGATGACATACTCGAACTTGCCGGTAAGACCGTCACGGTCGAAAACCTCTACAAGATAGAACACGGTCAATCGGTGAGCGGGCTGTCTTTTAGTGGAACGGATCTCCCGCCGCTCAGGCTCGATGGACTCGTGCTCGATATAGACCAGTCACTCGACATCCCCCAGTTTGACTTCTCCACACCTTCGGCTGAAAACAACTCTCTCGGCGAAAACGCGGTGGCAGTGGGCACCGTCATAGACGATGATGGCGTGGACACCGGCACCATAGAGGTCCGCATCGACAGTAGTGATGATGCCGATTGGGTGCCGGTGACCACGGTCAAGGGGAGTGGCCTCTCCGTCTCCTGGGAATACGATCTTGCGGCCCTCGATGAAGGCAGCCACACAATCCAGGTGCGTGCCACAGACACCCACGGCGTGTCAAACGAATCCGGGATCGTCGATTTTGTGATCGATTCGGGTGTACCTGAGGTTTCGATTTCCACCCCGGCCTCGGGCGACTACATAAGTGAAACCTTCCAGCTTGCAGGTACCACCGCAGACAGCGTTGGTATAGATGTGGTAGAGGTCAGCGTCAATAACGGCCCGTACGAATCCGTCACCACCTTTGACTCAGGCGTTTTCACCGAGATAGATGGGGCAAAGACCTATGACTGGAGCCACGACGTTATCGTGGAAACCGACGGTTCAACCGACGGCTCGTACACCTTCAGAACGCGAACCACCGACCTGAGCGGAAAATCCGCGGCCGATTCGATCCAGATCTATGTCGATACCGTCCCTCCGGAAATCTCCTTTCTTTCACCGGTTACCGGAAGTACGGTAAACGGCACGGTCAGAGTTCAGGGAACCACCCAGAACACCAGCCCGCTGACCTCGATCACCCTTGCGGTGGAGGATGCCGTAGGCACAACTGAAACCTACACCCTTGACGATACCACGAACGAGTTCGATCCCGGCCCGACGGGAAACCCCAGCACGAAATACGGCTGGTACAAAGATATCGACACGACCGGTTTTGCCGATGGTGCGTTGACGCTCACCCTTACCGCGGATGACCTTGCCGAAAAAACAAACTCCGAGGTGCTATCACTGACGGTGAACCAGGCTACCGATCTTCCGGTCGTCATCTTCGACAACATGGATGAGAACGGCAGCGCGACGGACAATGCCTTTGCAGGGTCACCTGCGCTCATCGGACGGATCACAGACGACGACGGTGTGGATGTCGCATCGATAGAGGTGCGGATCGACAGCTCCGATGAGGCCGATTGGACAGCCGTGGGCTCCACCACAGGGAGCGGACTCTCGGTGAGTTGGGAGCAGAGCATCTCCGGCCTCGCCGAAGGCGAGCACTCGATCGAGGTGAGAGCAAAAGACATATTCGGTAACGATACGTTTTCTTCCATCTACGGAATCGAAATACCCGACGTTCCATTTATCCTTGACCTTGGAGCGCCCGAGGTAACGGTGACCTCGATTTCAGATCTTTCCGGGCCTGTGAGTTCACCATTCCAGGGCAAGTATCTCGATGGAGATTTTACAATTTCCGGGACGGCTGATGACGGAATAGGCGTTCAAACGGTAAGCTACCGTCTGAACGAAGGCAGTTATAATGATTTGACGCTCACGCTTGTTTCGGGCAACGAGATGAGTTTTAGCTTTTCCATTGATGTGTCCGCCGAAAGTCTCATCGACGGGCCGTTAGATATCCGCGTCCAGTCGGAGGATTATTCCGGGAAAACCGCGTTTACCGACGTCCAG
>CAZHXC010000220.1:5968-6215 GCA_964536145.1 uncultured Spirochaetales bacterium
CCGCACCGGAGGTCGAAGTACTGCTTCCAACCAATCCTTCCACCGTGAACGGGCTGGTTGAAATTAAAGGCACTGCGAGCGACGCCAATCAGGTGGCGGAGGTTTACCTGTGGACCGACGCAGCTTCGGCTTCGGCGCCGGGTGATGCGGCCGCCGGTGATTTCTCCGGCTGGACGCTGCTCCCGGACAAATACAGCTGGAGCTACGAGTACAACAGCCGCGGCAACAACGGCGCCTGGCAGGCCCA
>CAZHXC010000221.1:0-3253 GCA_964536145.1 uncultured Spirochaetales bacterium
AAGCTGCAACGAGGCACGGGGTCTGGGTGACAAACACACCGGGGGCCAACGCGGTATCAGTGGCGGAGCACACGGTGGGTTTCATGATCTCGGTCATGAAGAAAATGAACCTTGCCGATCGCATGGTGAAGGACGGAGGATGGCCGGCGGGCAATTTGGGAAGATGTTCTGAAGATGTCATCAGGAAGGAAGTTTCGGGCAGAAAAGTGGATCTCTACACGCTCCTCGAAGAGGCCGATGTGGTCACCCTCAATCTCCCGAGTAATGATGAAACCTGCGGCTTGATCAATTACGAAAGGCTCAGGAAGATGAAGAAGACGGCCATTCTGGTAAATACCGCCAGGGGCGGCGTGATCGCGCAGGAAGACCTCGTTCGGTATCTGAAAGAGGGGGGACTCTATGGGGCCGGTCTCGATGTGACCGTGGACGAGCCGATTGAACCGGGCAACCCGCTGTTGAATATGGAACGGGTGACGCTGACCGGTCACACCGCGGGCAGCACCTGGGAGTTTCAACAGAGAGCAGCGCGGTGGATCTTAGAGGACCTGCGGCGGGCGGATGGCGGCGTCTCGAACGGCTACGTCTTGAGCGGCCACGAAGTATGCCGGTGCGACCGCCTGCCGGCACGCTCGCTATCGCAGGCGTTATGAGCGGCTCCAGTGGAACACCGGGTTGTATATATCGGCCCCGATGAATCTGGCTCTCTCGCTTAGGTCCCGCTGTATTCTCAATGCCTCATTCCACTTGACCATACGTTCCGATCTTACAAATGATCCGACTTTCAGTTGGCCGGCGTTTGTCGCGACCGCTAGGTGGGTTATGAAGGCGTCTTCGGTTTCACCGGAGCGCGCGGAGATCACCGGAAGCCATCCGGCCTCCTGAGTCAGACGGATCGCGCGCATCGTCTCGGTCAACGTGCCAATCTGGTTGGGCTTGATCAAAACGGAATTGGCCACGCCCTTTCCAATCCCCGTTTTGATACGCTCGATGTTGGTGGTAAACAGATCATCCCCTACAATCTGGAGACCCTTGTCCGTCAGTTTCGCAAAACGCTCCCAACCTTCCCAGTCGCTGTCCGCCATCGGGTCTTCAATCGATATGACCGGATAATCCCTGCACCACTGTGCCATGAGCTCGGCGAACTCCACGCTGGTAAACGCGCGGTTTTCGAGATTAAATCGATACATCCTCTCCTCTTCCGAATACAAGTCCGATGCGGCGATATCAAGCGAGATGGAGGCTTCCTTTCCAGGGACATAACCCGCGTGTTCTATCGCTTCCACCATCCACTTCAAGCCGTCTTCGTTTTCCTCGAAGTGAGGCCAGAATCCACCTTCATCCGCGACGCCACTATACGCGTTACGCTTCTTAAAAAGCTCAGCCGCCGCCCGGTGAACATTGAAGGTGATCTCCATCACCTCTTCGTAAGAGCGGGCACCGGTGGCGATTACCAGGAAATCCTGAATGTCGATCCGCCGGTTGGCGTGCGCCCCACCACCGATAATTTGGATTTCCGGAAGCGGAAGAAGTGTCCCATCCGCCCCGCCCAGGTATTCGTACAGCGGTTTTCCCTCATGCCGGGCGGCGGCATCGGCGACGGCTATGGAAACCCCTAAAATAGCGTTGGCGCCAAGATGCGACTTGTTATCGGTCCCGTCCAAATCGATCATCGTCTCATCGATGCCCTCCTGATCATTCGCCATTCTGCCTTTGAGAGCGCCTGCGATATCTTTTCTGACATGATCAATCGCCGTGTAGACCGACATCCCCCTGAATCGATCGGGGTCCCCGTCGCGCAGTTCCAATGCCTCGTATTGCCCTGTGGATGCGCCGGATGGGACCAGGCCATAACCCTTTACGCCGTTCTCGAGCTCGAGCTCCACTTCGAGAGTCGGATTGCCGCGTGAATCATAAATCTGGATCGCATCGATGTGTTGAATTTTCATAGATTGACGCTTCTGATGGCATCGGACCAGACCGCCTCACCGTTCACAATCACCATCCGGTTTTCCCCAACCATGAGGTTCTTTGGGCTGTAATCCCCGTGTACCAGGCATTTCCGATTCTCTGTGAGTCTTTTCCCTTCGGCCTCGAAGAGATTACGGTATTCAGGCATCTTACGCCCGATGGTATACAGATAAGGATCGACCCGCAACTGGATAAACTGTTCTGTTGTCCAATAGCATCGACTTCCAGGTGGAAAATCCCTCCAGGTACTCCATGGCGAAGAAACCTTCCTCATCGTTGTAATACAGGACTTTGGGTACGATGGCAGGACCGAGAGTTGAAACGTAACTATCTGTTGCCTCCCATCGGTGATGAGAAATGTGTCCGATGAAACACCCCTGCTCAGGCGTCAAAAACGTAGTAGTTCAACCGGTCCGTTCAGCGATCCATCGCGGTCTAACAGGGCGGCGAGTCTCTTCTGGTTTTTTGTGAGGGCTTGATTGCCTTGTCCGGTATCGTTTGAAGAGGGCGCCGCTTTCGCCTCAGCTTCCATTGCATGCGCTCCTCTCTCAGCCACCCTCCAGAAAATAAAGGAATTCGACCTTATCTCCATCGTCTATTTTTGTGTCATGAAACTGCTTGTGCAGCAGGAACTGCCCGTTCAGCTGGACCGTCACGATTTCAGGCGAAATCACCTCTTCAAGTGACAGCAGCTCAGAGACAGATACACCTGACTTTTCGTAGGTTTTTTCTTTGCCGTTTACCATTACGTGCATGATACACCCCCTATTTTGGCATTCTAAACCTTTCTGTTTTACTAATATATAAAAAATGGCAAGCCACGGCACGTCTTCTGAGAAAATTGACCCGATTATTGACCGCCGGCTATATTGTACGGGTGAAAACCACCAATGACTCACCCCTGCCTCAGACTTCCAGACGGCGAACCAGCGAAACCTTAAGCAGGGAGATACACTATCTCGGCAAACTTCTCGGCGAAACCATACGCGAACAGGCTGGAGAGCGGCTCTACGCTCTGGAGGAAGAGATCCGGCTCGACGCGCGGCCGAGACGCAGGGGCGAGGGCTCGATCGTACCTTACCGATTTCCGGCAGACGGATCCGGTGCGCTCGCGCGGTCATATCCGGGAACTGATTTCCCGCTGCGGTCGTTCCTCCGGTTCGGATCCTGGATTGGGGGCGACCAGGACGGCAATCCCAACGTAACAACCGAAGTGACCGCCCGAACCCTGACGCGTATGCGACCGGCCGCGGCGGGGCCCTGGGTAGGGGAGGGGGGCCGGCTG
>CAZHXC010000221.1:3263-6197 GCA_964536145.1 uncultured Spirochaetales bacterium
TCGCCATCCTTTCCCTTCCGCCTCAATCCTTACCGGTGGGATTGCGCATGACCGAGCAGGGGGAGGTGTTGGCCGACCGCTACGGTGACCCGCAGATTGCCTACCGGCATCTCGAGCAGGTGGTCTGGGCCACCCTGACCGCCGCCGGACAACCCGCCGCCGCCCCGACCGATTCCTGGATGGAAGTGATGGAACAACTCGCCGGACGCTCGCTCGAGCACTACCGCGAGCTCATTGGACAACCGGGTTTGTCGAATACTTTGCCCGGGCAACGCCGCTTGAAGAGATCGAAACCCTGGCAGCTCGCGCAGAGGAGGCGACTATTGACGCCGCTGAGCCACCTGGCGTTCACGGGACGCCTTCTGTGGTTGAATCGGCCAGAGAAGACGGGTTGCACGACCTCTTGCGCCTTACAATCGAGGGCTTGGCATCGGGCTTGCGCACCACCGGATGAATTAGCCAAGCGATCACAGCCTGCAAACCATGCCATATTGGAGGAAACGCGTGCCGGACGGTCCTCCGGGAATGCTCCGGAGAGCCGGAGAGCCGGAGAGCCTCCGGAGAGCCGGAGGCGGCGGTGTTCTTCCAGCCCAATTCCACACATATACAGTGATATTTTGACCGTTATTACATTGGCACACTTTATGCGTCTCCGTTCCTGACAGATCTGTTATCGACCTTGAATGGAGGAAACAATGGAACGGACAAAAACACTCACGGTACGTGAAGAGATTGTAAGAGCAAATGTAGACTTTATGAGGCATTTCGCGGAAGGGGATTCGAGAGACCTCGCCGGCTGCTACACCGCCGACGCAAAACTGCTGCCTCCAAACACAGATGAAGTTTGCGGGCGTGAGGCAATCGCACGGTTCTGGCAGACAGTGATGGACAGCGGCATCAAGGAGGCGAAACTGGAGACCGGAGAAATCGAAGGTGACGGGAAGACGACCGTGGAGGTATCGAAATACTCCCTCCACGACATGATCGGAAAGAAACTCGACTCCGGCAAGTACATCGTTGTCTGGAAGAAAGAAGACGGGTGCTGGAAGCTCCACCGGGATATTTTCAACAGCAGCGTCCCGGTGAAGTAGGCTTTACCTTCGCTCGGCGTACGAGACGCGGTACAACCGAGACCAGGTGTGCTTGTGCCCGTACGCCGGCGTACTTGTCTTGCGCATCCACTCAGCTATTTTTGCAGATATTGATAAACGATGCTGGCATTCCTTGACCGGCTGGATTAATCTTATGGATATATGCTCGGGGCAACTTCCATAACGGGTTATCAGCTCCGGGCAAGGAGGCATAATGGCCAGTAGCGCCGGAGTAGGATATAGTGAAAAAACCGATTCATTGGAAGCCGGAGCCGAGGCCGCCCGTGCCGCAATGGATCACGCGGGGAGCTCATCCTGTGACCTGGCGATGCTTTTTTCAACCTCCCGTCATGATCCGAAGAAGCTGGCGCGGGCGGTCCGCTCCGTAACAGGCGAGAAATCGAGACTCATAGGCGGATATGCTTTCGGGATCATAACGGCCGATTACCTCGGTTATGACGGCTTTCAAGTAGGTGTAGCGGTCATCAGATCTGACACCGTACGGTTCAGCCAGTTCATCGCACAAGGGCTGCCGGACAATGAATACCGCGTGGGACTCGATTTGGGCGGCCAGGTTGCCGCGGGGCCGGACCGGGAGAGCGCAAACCTGCTCGTAATGTACGACTCCGTCAAGGGGCCCTCTCAGGAAGGAATGGTGTTCAACATGAACCTTGCAACTCCACTCATTCAAGGCATGACCGAAGCGCTGGGCCAATGGCCGCCGGTTGCGGGCGTGGGGATGAAGGGCGACTGGCAGAGTAATCCCGGCTATCAGTGGTTTGACGACCGCATAGAGCAGCAGGCGGCGATGGGTCTTGTGTTTGCCGGCGATGTGCGGATGGACACCATAATCATGCACGGCTGCCGTCCTTCGAGCGGGTACCATACCATAACGGAAGCCGACCACAACGTAGTGCTCGAGATCGACGGAAAGCCCGCGTTGGAGATGATTGCGGAGCTTCTCGGAACGGGCTCATACAAAAGCTGGGAAGACTTCCCCTTTTTCGTGACCCTCGGTGTGAACAAGGGTGACAGATACGGAAAGTTCCGGGAGGAGGACTACGCCAACCGGCTGGTCATGGGGATCGACAGAAAACGTGGCGGTCTCATCATGTTCGAAAACGATCTGAAAAACGGCTCGGACGTACAACTGATGCGTCGGAGTATCGATCTCGATTATGTCGAAAGGCGTTCGGAAGCTCTGCTGCGGCAGCTTTCAGACAGGAGTCCCTTTTTCGCTTTCTATATCGATTGTGCCGGCCGGGGTAGCGCATACTGCGGAACTGACGGAGAGGAAGCTTGGGGGGTACAGCGGACGATCGGACAGGCTATGCCGCTGCTCGGTATCTATTCAGGAGTAGAAATAGCCAGGGTTGGGGCGGAAATACAAGCGCTTGATTGGACCGGAGTGCTCTGTGTCTTCAGCGAATGGAGATGTAGAGGCCGATAGGAGTTCGAGGCGCGAGGCCGAGTATCACAGAAGGCTCGTGGATGAGTTGGCCGGGGAAATCTTGAGACAAGATATAGCCGTCTCAGCCCTGAAGCACGAGTTGAAGCAAAAACGGCAGGCCATGGCGCTATTGCACGAGCTGCCGCGCGTGGTGGGAGAAAACCGGGAGTTTGCCCCGATCATGGAACGGGCGGTCCGGTCGATGAATGCCGTTCTGGGAATGGACCGGACTATCGCCTTGGTGCCCACAGAGAAGGATTTGGTTTTTAGACCATGCGCCTGCGCTGGGCTCTCTCCGTCGGCGCAGGAAAGGGCGGAAAGCTCCCGTGTTCATGTTGACGACGAGCTGTGCACACCCGGCGGGCACGTGCTCGTCAGCGGCCCGTCTCCCCA
>CAZHXC010000222.1:0-6179 GCA_964536145.1 uncultured Spirochaetales bacterium
AACCTGGTTGCACCGGGACCGATAATCACGCCAAGGTTTGAGGCGAGCCGGCCGATAGACGATGCGAAGAAAATAAAGGACGGCACCCTCGAGCGGTACGGCTGGCCGATCGAGATCGCCAAGGCGGTTGCGTTTTTCGCTACGCAGGACTCCACCTATGTCACCGGACAGGTACTGCGCGTGGACGGCGGCATTCAACTGTGGCCGGGTTGACGACGGGGCCGGTTCAGCTAAACTCCGTCACCGACACATCAACCGCCCCGCCTTTCCCCAAATCCTGCTTGATGAGCTTGCTGTAGTACGACTCGTAGAGCTGGATTGCGGCGAGCGGGTTGTGGCCGGTGACCCGGTCCTTCACCACCAAAGCGGTGCAGAGCGCCTTTGAATACCTCATGAAAAGCGAATCGTGGCCCACGCAGAGACCCATCAGGATATTGAAGTCGGTTCCAGCTTCATTGAGCGCTTGTGCCTGCATGATAGGGCTGCACATTGCCTCAAAGGAGCCGGGGTTAATCTTTTGATCCTCTGTCAGACCCAGAAACTCCTTTGGCGTTCTTCCGGTTTTGCACACTACCGAAGCCACTTCAAAGCCCTGCTTTTTCAAAATCTCGGTAACGATCTCCGCCTCTTTCCGCAGTCCGCTGCAGAAGGCAAGCCCGAGCCTTTTGTAATTCATCTTGTGGCAGAACTCAATTGTCTCCTGAATTCTCGGTTTGACCGCATACCGGGCGTTGGGATTATCCTCTCCCTTGTTGACATAGCATTCACCCTCCTGGATCGAAGCGTTCCTGGCAAACTCAGCTATCTCGGTTTTTTCGTACTCCGAGCAGGAGCGCTCGATCACATCGGTCATATTGACCGTCGGGCAATAGGAAGGTCCCTGTCCTTCTTCGGTCTGGCAGATACGGATTTTTACTTTGCATTCGGAACATCTCGGCATTTTTGCGTCATTCATTGTTGTACTGTCTCCTTTCTTCCCGCCTCGCGCACGCTTCCTGCGTGGACGCCTGTAGGTCGATTATACGAGAATTGTTCTCGATAAGAAATAGCCGGCGGGTGGAAAATCTGCATATAGACGCATATCGGGCTGGCGCGGAATTTGAATGCTCATTATATTTACCGTATTGATCGAAAATGAACATAAGGTATAGATAACATGTCACCGGCTGTCCGCGTTGGAATCGCGCTTGCACTCGTTTTACTCATCGTTGGTGGAGGTACCGCGGGTTACTCCTTGATCGAAGGATGGCCGATCTTGGACAGCTTGTATATGACCTTCATCACAATCACCACTGTCGGATTCGGCGAGGTCCACCCGCTCTCGAGCACGGGCAGACATTTTACCATTCTGCTGATCGTCTTTAGTGTTTCTACCCTCGGCTACTCGGTGACGGTCTTTATCAGCTATGTGTTTGAAGGTCAGATCATGAAGACCGTCAAGGAGAGACGCATGAAGCGCGCAACGCGGCGATTACGGGATCATTTCATTGTTTGCGGGGCCGGCGACGTCGGCAGGGAAGCAATTTTGGAATTCCAGCGAACCGGGGCCAAGTTTGTGGTGATCGAGCGCAATCCTGAGTCATCGTTTGTTTCCCGGGATGAGTCGATCCTTGTCATCGAAGGAGACGCATCGGAGGATACGGTGCTTCAGGAGGCGGGCATAGATACGGCGGCCGGGCTTATTTCGGCGCTGCCCGAGGATGAATCGAACCTGTTTGTTGTTTTCACTGCTCGCCAACTCAATCCGGGTTTGAATATTGTAGCCAAGGCCACTGATGAGCGGACATCAAAAAAACTGCAAATAGCCGGCGCCAACCGGGTGATATCACCCACACAGATCGCCGGCCAGCGGATGGCATCGGTGATGCTCCGGCCTTCGGTGGTGAGTTTCTTAGACGTCATCGTCGGTAGTCTGGATATGGACATGCGTATGGAACAGGTGCCCATTGGCTCGGGTTCTCATCTTATCGGGAAAACCCTGCGGGAGTCCGGTATCGGTCAGCATACAGGCGCCATCGTCGTAGGCATCAACAATCCGCTCCACCAGACACGCATAAACCCGTCGTCAAACACTGCGCTTTCCAAAGTCAGACTGCGCGAAAACGACGTGCTGATCGCCCTTGGCAGCGATGAGCAGATCGCAAAGCTCGAAGAGTTCGTTTTGGCGACGTAGCCGGTCATTACATTTTCGTTTATGATTGACCCATGGTACATTCCCGTCCCACTAAAATTGTCTGTACGCTTGGTCCGGCCACAAATGACGTTCCCACGATCAGGGATTTGGTAAAACAGGGGATGAATGTCGCCCGTTTGAACTTCTCCCACGGCACCTGGGAAGAACATGAAAAGCGCATCGAAATGATTCGTTCTCTGGAGAAGGAGTTCGGTACGGGCATCGGCATTTTGCAGGATCTTTCAGGACCAAAAATAAGAACGGGATTTATAGCGAAAGGGACGATAGAACTCGAGATTGATCAGCTCGTCAGAATCGCGCCGGCCGAAGACAGTGATCAGGAAGATCTGATTCCCGTGGGATATGACCATTTGTTGGATGACATCCCGGTCGGAGGCCTCGTGTTGATCGATGACGGCAAGGTGGAGTTGCGGGTTCAACAGGTTGGTGCCGATGCTCTCGTGTGCCGGGTGGAACGGGGCGGCCCGGTGATTTCCCGGAAAGGCGTCACCTTTCCGGATCAGGAGCTCCGGATGAAGACCCCCACCGATGAAGACCTCAAAGCCCTCGGGTTTGGGTTGTCTCACGATATCGATTATGTGGCGGTTTCCTTTGTGCAGACCGCGGCGGACATCGAGCGGACACGGGAGTACATAAAGAGCAAGGGCTATGAAACGCCTATCATCGCCAAAATTGAAAGAAAAGTTGCTGTGCAGAATATCGAAGACATCATTTCAAAAAGCGACGCCGTAATGGTTGCCCGTGGGGACTTAGGAGTAGAGAGCGATATCACGATGGTTCCGGTGTATCAGAAACAGATTGTGCGGCTTGCGCGAAACCAGGGGAAAGCAGTGATTATCGCCACACAGATGCTCGAGAGCATGATGGAGAGCGAGCTCCCGCTGCGCGCCGAGGCCTCGGATATCGCAAACGCCGTCTACAGCGGCGCGGACGCGGTCATGCTCTCCGGTGAAACATCCATCGGTCATTACCCTGTGGCCGCCGTTGGGACGATGGCCCGCATAGCGGCGAATATGTATGAGCACATCGGTATTGACGAGAGTTCCCGCCATTACAGCGATGAAGCCTTGGATGATCCGCAAAGTGCGGGTATGGCGCAATCTGTTTGCATCGCGGCTGAGCAGATTGATGCAACCTGTATCGTGGCCCATACCTTGTCCGGAAAAACCGCTCGTCTCATCGCCCGGCAACGGCCACCGCAGCCGATTATAGCCATCACCCCTTTTGAATCCACACGGAGAAGGGTCTCGCTGTATTGGGGAGTTACGGCGCTGGTCATTCCCGGTCTCGAGCGCTCGTTTCTTGAAGCCATAAAGGCCGCCGATGAGAAGCTCATGACAAGCGGTTTGGTAAAACGGGGTGAAAAAATCGTCATCACCGCCGGAATACCGGAAGGCAGATCCGGGGTAACGAATATCATGAAGATTCATGTTGTAGGATCCGAGTGACAGGGTGGCGATGACGGCGGCCGCCACTGTTCGCGCGCATGGTTCTCTCGAGGGCGATCGCAGTCTAGCCTAAGTTCAAGATGCGCCGGGCATCATCGGGCGTGGCAACCTCACGTCCGTATTCACCGGCAATCCGGACGATCCGTTCGACAAAATCAGCGTTCCGCTTTGCCAATACTCCCCGCGAATAATAGATGTTGTCTTCCAGCCCAACCCGGATGTGGCCGTTCATCGCCAACGCCATCATAGCCATGGGGAGATGGTTCCTGCCGATTCCTATTACAGACCAGGTTGAGCCCGCGGGAAGCAAATCGTGCAAATGGACGAGCGTCTTTGGCGTAGCCGGTGCGCCCCAGGGTGTCCCCAGTACGAATTGAAAGTGGAGCGGCTCTTCTATCTTGCCGGCTTCTTTCATACGGATGCAGGTCATCATCATCCCAAAATCGAAAATCTCAAACTCCGGTTTGACGCCGTGTTCCCTCATCGCACCTGCGGCGCTATCGAGAAACTCCGGCGAGTTTATAAATACTTCGCCTCCAAGGTTTATCGATCCCGCATCAAAAGACGCCAACTCCGGCTTGAGCTCGAGTACGGCAAGGCGAGCATCGATCGGGAGGTTTTTACCGGGTATTCCGCTGGTTGTTGCGCATATAATGAGATTAGTCTTCTCACGTATCGGCTCGAAGGCACGTTTGAATAGGTCTACATTCTGTGTCCCAAGACCCGTCTCGGGATCACGGACATGGATGTGCACGATCGAGGCGCCGGAGTTCCAACACTCTATGGCGGACTCAGAAATCTCCTCAGGTGTGATGGGAATATGCGGTGTCTTGTCGCGGCCTATGCGGCTTCCGGTAATTGCCGCCGTGATGATCAGTTTATCCATGGACACACTGTATCATGTATGTTTAGCACACGCCATGGCGGCGCGGGGTGCTGCTGCAAAGTAGCGAAAAGCCCGTCCAATTGTCCACCTGTCTTGACAGAAAATTATTAAAGAACAATTATTGAGTTCTGCACTACTAACGCGGACAGAGCAGGCACGATAATTTTACAATCAGCCACACACTCTTGCCCTCTATAATGAAAGGAAGCTAATAACTACATATGAAAGATAACACCCGGGAATACGTGATCATGATAGCGAGCGGCACCCTCACCATGTTTTCTGGAGGTTTTGTCTGGCCAATTTTTGCAGCTTATGTGAGGACGGAGTTCAGTGCACCGCTGCAGCTCGTGGGTATAGCGGTCTCAGGTTACTTCCTCCTCCGGATGATCGCCGAGTTTCCGCTTGGTGCTATCAGTGACCGGGTCGGCCCGAAAAGGTTGCTCGTCGCCGGAAGGGTGCTGGCTGTGATCAGCGCATTCATCTGTTTTCAGACAAACAATGTTGTCCTGCTCATCATAGCGCGTATGGTATGGGGAATAGGGGACGCAAGTTTTTTCTGTGTTGGTACGAGCTATGTCAGCAAGCTGTTCTCGAGCGAAAAAAGGGGACGGGCAATCGGATTGTTTCAGGGCATCGAGATGATCGGCAACCTCCTCGGCCAGTCGCTCGGCGGTTATTTTGCCGATACATTCGGGTTGAGAATGAACTTCCTGGCCTCCGGAGTAATGGCGATAACCGCACTCTCGATGGTCATATTCCTGAGAGGTACAACATCGGGAACCTTGAAGATCAGCTTACGGTCACTCATGCCGAACTTTGCCACGATACGTAGGGTCCTCAACAGCACGGTTATCGTAATCTGTTTCATCAATCTTGGTTGCATGATAATCATGCACGGCCTGACCGGTACGATCATGCCGATATTTGTTACCGAAGAAATTGGCCTGAGCCTGTCTACCTACGCCATCATGGTTGCCATCAACACCATTGGAAACATCACCGGGAACCTCGGAGGCGGAATGCTCAGCGACAAGTTCGGCAGAAAAAAGATGCTGCTGATAGGGTTCGTAACGGGCATTTTGGCAATTACCGGTTTTGCCGTCTTCAGAAGCTTCCACACGCTTATCTTTGCAATGTTCTTCATGGGGACGTTCTGGGGCACGGTATACGGCGTGGCCCCCGCATACATCGCGGATACGGTGAAACCCGAGTATCGGGGAATAGGCATTGGAGCCTACAGGACCTTTTTTGACTTTGGCGGATTAATCGGACCGGTCATTCTCAGCAACATAGCCGGATTATTCGGCGGTATGCGCGGCTATCTCTACAGCTTCTACTTCTGCATGATTCTGGTGGTGGGGCTTATCGTGCTCGCATCGACACTGAAACCGGTACGTGTCGGGCAAAGCGAGGAGGCGGGTGATTGATGCGGCCTCGGCCGGCTCTCCTCCTGACCGCGGCAGGCACGTGGCCGTAAGCGCACCGTCGCGTGCGCGCGGCCATGACCGCGCGGCCCCAGTTGGCGTGGAAGAAGTCCCAGCCGACGCCGGAGTGCACATGGACCGTACCGGGGAACGAGCCGTCGGCGCGCTGGTTGTGGATGAAGTTGCGCAGGCAGCCGCGCGCCAGCTCGGGGTCGCGCATCCAG
>CAZHXC010000223.1:0-6162 GCA_964536145.1 uncultured Spirochaetales bacterium
CGCAAATCCTCCGAAGCGTTCTTCAAGACCAGTCGACTGAAAAATGCTTCAGGCCCCATATCAGCATATAGGGTTCCAAAGACCTGCTTCGCGCAGGATGTCGTCATTGATGCTATGCCCGCGAAGTCAACATCAACGACATCAGAAGTCTTAAGCGCCGTCTTGATGTCCGAAAGCACTCTGTTGCCCACATCCTCGTTCGTTATGCTCCGGCCATAGTCTCTTAGTTGCACCGCCATATTCAGCTCCAGTTTACCCTAACTTCATCGTAATACGTCAGGTCTTCAATGTCTTTCACCGTCTTCGGCTTCCTCAGATCTACGTGTAGTTGAAGTATGGTGCCCTTCCAATTTCCGCATTTTCCGTGTTCCTGCTTTTTCGAAGAAACGTTCACATATGCACCGTTCGAGTAGATGCTCAGGGTTCCGTTGTTCATCTGGCTCAGCTTCTTCACGAAATACAGGCCATAGCCCATGTGATTCGTCTGTTCCTTTGAGGTAACCCCTTTGATCAAAGAACGCGCAAGTACCACGTCATGTGGCAACTTCACAAAGGACTCCTTTGCACCCCGAAGTGTATTGACAATCCCTTGTCCATTATCCGCAAAGCAAATCTCTATGTCATTAACTCCGCCTCTGGCAACCATCACAGTCGCTGTCTCCTCAGTGGCGTGTGACCAGAAGTTCGAGAGAAGCTCGCTGAGGCATGTCGAGATCACATTCACTTTCTTGTCATCTGCGTAGAATCCCATGACTTGCCCCAGAAAGCCTCTCTCCAAGCTCTCTCTTTGACCTTCCTCTCTCCGGAGCAGACGCGTAGGAGCAAAAATGAAGGTGGATGAGGTATCAACCCGCAATCGTCGATAGGAGCGAAGAATCCGTCTGGCGTCCTTCGGATTGTTAATGTGGGAGTTTATTATCTCCAGCATCCCCGAGCTCGCGAACTCGCGCTCAATGTTCTCTTTCGTGCTCCAAAGAATGCTGGGTTTGTAGAAACACTGGTGGGAAGCAGTATAGTTGATGAATTTATAGATCAACAGTTGCCCTATCAGGCTGACTTTCCTGACTCCACTCAGATCCAAGACGAAATCCGGCATTTTTTGCTGTTCACACCCAAAGATGAAATCCGCTTTCCTTAGGAATTCGGTTACCTTGGTTGAACCAAAGAAAGACGGCGGCGCCACAGTCATATACTGCCGAATTCACTCTTGATGATTTTCATGCACTTATCCTCGTCCGGAACACTCCGCTTTGATCGCTCGGTAGTCGCTATTGTAGTGACATCACAGAACTTGTCGATAGCACCGTACGCCTTCTTGGACAAGAGGATCTCATTCTTCTGGGCAGACTTTCTGAGCTCCCTAATTTGAGGCAAGACCTCGACTCTCGTTTCATAGAGGCTATTGCTGATCTCCGACATCATTGCGTAGATCTCTTGGTAAAAGCCTATCTCCATTTCTCCTCTTCTGATCGACGCGGCGTTGCTAATCTCTTTCCTCTTGAGCCGGAAAGCCACAAACACGTTGACCCCAGTCGGAATCAAGAACACCGCCCCAACAATGATCAGCAGAGTCATAAGTGGATCGAATCGAAGGTTCAGTTCGGTAGTGATGAAACTGCTAAGCTCTTTCAACAGTTGCTCATTGCTCAAACCACGCTCCTTATTTGAGTAATCATAACGAAGAGGTCAGCTGAATTGGGACGGAGCCGCCAAAGGGGTACTCCGCGAGCCCCGAGAATGTAACGTCGAGCTATTGCTGGCAACTGAGAACTCAAGAAACCCCAATTTCTGCCGAACCGAAATGTTATGCATCCAACCGAAATCAGCCATCCTCGGGTTCATCCTCCCGCTCGTCTTGTTCGTCATCAAGAGATCTGGACTGAAAGATCGCTAGGTGACGCAGCAGATGATTCCGCGATACAGGCAGGCTTGGTATCTGAAACAATGGCCCGCCAGTGAAGCTACTGAAGAAAAATTGAGTCTCGGTAACTAGAGACTCCAGGAATAGGTTAGTGTACCCAGCCTGCAACTTGGCCTTCGATTTAAGTACAGTCTTCAGAAAATAGATTATCCACAGAATCTCGTACTCATGGTCAGCGACGTTAGCCTGACACTCATCGAGGATCTTCTTGAGTGAGCTTCGCACGAACTTCCTCAGTTCCTTATCCTCAGCATAAGCCTCAAGCATTGCTTCGATTACGGCCAGTACTGCAGGGAAGCTTCTGGGGCGCCGTTTCCGCAGCAGCAGAAGGAGACTCACTGTTTTCGGGCGTTCGCGTTCGCGGAGGCCCAATTTGAGATTCCTTTTTTTACTCGTCAGTTCGCTTATGAAACGATCAATTGCACCTGTGCCTGGATGTTCTTGGTCGATAGCGAGAACTGCGAGCAAAGATTTCTCGAAACGCCTGTAGGTAATTCGTCTCCGAAATCGAAGTGAGTGCTGGTGGTAGTCGGACGTCCATTCACGGTAGATGCCCTCCGGCAGTGTTCGAGTAATTGATTTTGCCTCGTTGAGCGTGAGGTTGTAGGCTCGCATGCTCTGTTGAAGAACTGAGAGGATTCGTTTGGCGTCCTCTTCGCTGTGACATAGAAACCGATAGTCGTCCTTGAAGCGGACGCCTACGTAGTCGATTTTCTCTTTCTCAAGCCGCTCTGAACAATCACGGTCTACGGCGGCCAAGATAATCTCGGAGATCAAATCTGAGATTGCGGGGCCGACCGGCAAGCCGTTTGTACAGTGGTCGTTCGCGTTCTGAACAAGTCGATCCAGAATTTTGCCGAGTAGATCGTAGCTATTTCGATTGGTTCGGGCCGCTGGCTTACCGTGCAGTGCCCATGCGATAGAGTGCGTGTAGATACTTGCATAGAAGTTGGCAATATCTGTTTTCACGATATGTGAGTATCTGTGGGCCTCGGTCACGAGACCGTTCTCCGCCATTTCCAGAAACTCGTAAATCATTCTTCCCGCTCGGCTGTTGCCCACCTGGCCGGGTGCTTCCCTGGTCAGCGGAATCGGAAAGCTGTAAGAGTATATTCCAATAGCTGGATGAAACAAGTGAGCAATGAGAGTCTGCCACTGGTTGACCAAATGACACACTAGATCGTGATGATGCCTGGGATCGAGTATAGCAAAGAATCGATGAGTCAAGGCTGACTTGGGAAAGGAAATGGAGACCAGTTCAGCGGAGTCCGGCTTCAGTTCAACCGACTTCTTACGCGGCTTCAGTGGGAAGTAGTGCTTTCGTCGAAAAGACACAGCTTCTGACGTGAAGCATGGTGGAAGAACATACTGCTCTGGAAAGTACCCAAACTTGACAAGCCATTCGCCGATGTCTTGGGTATTGAGTTTAGAGGCGAGGTCACGTGTTTCTATGAAGTGAATTCGCGGGGTGCGAACAGTTGTCGATGTACTCATCGTAGCGACTGTGCCTCACATAGATCAAAGCTGCAAGCAAGTTGGTCTTGCATGCATAACGCTGCGCATGACCCTCAACTGGCCCGCGGGTCCAGTTGTAGTGGTCGATACGGTTGTTCGAACATCACTATCCCTGTTTGTGGCCTGCGCGAGCAAGAAACGCCTCTTTGTGTGCCGCGATTAGCTTGGGGCCAAGCTTTGTTCCCTTTGCGACCTGATCCGTGCCTCCGAGTTCCTGATATACTGCGAACGCATCAGATATGGCGGAGGCGATTGATTCGCTGGAGATTAGTGCAGTGTCAATCGCAGCTACCTGTTCGATAGTGGGTCTTGGAACCCCGCACGCTCGAAGCGTGCAGAGCATTGCCACATAGAACCTGATGTTGTTGGAGTGTGTGCGGTGCTCCTCAGTGTCGCTCCGCTTTAGTTCGGCCTCGACAGCCCGCACGATGAGCGGGCATTTCCAGAAGATTTCCAGAGGATAGCTGCGGCTAAACACCTTCACGTACGTCTCATTGTTCTTTATGAGGCTTGACGGTCTGGCTCTCGCGTTGGCGGGATCAGATAGTGCGCAGGCCATAACGGCCTGCGCGACAAACGGGATGCTGACGATCTTCTTGATCGGCTTTCCAATGTTCTTGTAGTAGTTCTTCCGACGATCGTAGAAGTATCCCTTCAAGTAGAGATATTCCTCGATATCCCTGTGGATCTTGTCCGTTGCGCGCAGCGACGCCGCCGGTATAGGGGTTTGGCTGTTTGTCGCTTTGATTATACGATCTCGACTCTCTTCAGTCTGAGGTTTCAGAACACGAAGCATTATGTGGCGCGTTTCTGAGGACAGGTCCTTGCCGTGAAGCGTGTGGTATACCTCGCGGGAAGTCTGTAGGCCGTTGACTATTTCTGCATCTTCAATTGTCAGGGTCTTGCCTGACAGACTCGCATTAGAGCAGATGATCGATAGGCCGTTGTTCAGCCACCAGAAGTCCTCTGCGCCCGCCGTCTCGAGGGAATGGCGGATCTCTTTGTTCACCTCGGTCTTTCCCTGGTAGTCGCGTACGTTTCCCTCAAAAAGATGGGCGCGGATGTGCCCATCTTCATCAGTAATGAATGAGAGGAAATCTTTTAGTGCAACCAGACAGACAAATCCCTCTTGACCCGTCGAAATTGGTGTTTCGGCCAAGCGTAGGCTACTGCTTGTTGCGGGTGCCCGCCGAGCCGATGCAAGCAGGGCGGAGGCATTGAGAAAGTTAAAATCGAAAGAGACGGGATTGAAGAGTCCTTGGATAGCATCCTTCAGCTCGGCAACCTTCCTGTCTACGTTCGGATGGACATCTGTTGCTTTGGCTGCTGAAAAGTACTCGAACGACACTGACGGGAATTTGGAGACTAGAGCCAGAAAAACCGTTCTGAAGTGTTCAACAGTCGCGATAAGGTCTCGATTGTATACCGCGGTGAGATCTGAGAGCTCCTTGTTCAAATCAAACAGATCTCGGGCACTCGAAACTAGCTTGTTCATTGATTCCTCTGAGAATCCAGACGAAGTCTTGGACTGAATGAGGACGAGACGCAGGCCGGTGTTCCTCTTCAGTGAGTCAACATCTAAATCCTCATCGTACAGACTATCGTTAACAAAGAAGTATGCAGAATCAACGCCTCCGTCGCCTCCGCCATCGACAATGCCTGCAACGATCTCGTCATAGGATAGGTCATCATCTTTGAGCGCTTGCTCAGCCGAAAAGATCTCGAAATACTCAGATTCATCCAGTCCTTCGCCAATTTCGAGCATCCTCTGGTCAAGGAGCTGATTTAGCAGGATCAGGTCATTTGTTGTCATCTCATTCTCCGTGTTCGAACGTTACGGCTGTGCGGGGGCGTTCTCGTCGTCCGCACCAGCCGTTTGTTGGGCTTCCGGACTATTTCTGAGTACTCTCTGGATAAACTCGTTCTTACTGTCTGTATAATGCTGCCGGTCGTTTGGGTACATAGCGGCAAGTCGTCTTTTGATCTCCCCGTACTCCGCACGAATCGCAGCATCTCGACGCAGGATGTCGCGGAAAGCGACGTAGTGGCACCACTGACGATCTGTCTGCTCCACAATATGCAGATGAACCGTGCGGACTTCGGGCCCGGAGTCTCTCACCAAAAGATAGCCACCCTCGCGTCCTCGATCCCCTCGGTCGATATAGCCAACCGCTGTCAACCGCTTAGCCAACTCCAGTATCTCGCCGGAAGCGCCGACCGCCACGGCGATGTCCAAGATCGGCTTCGCGGGGAGCCCGAACACCGCCGTACTTCCCACATGCTGGACGTCGAGAATCAGAGCCTCTCCAGCATGCCGTATGGCGTCCGCCTCATTCTTGAAAAGCGAAGCCCAGCCGGGGTCATGCTCAACAACCTGGACCGTATGTCGCTTTAATCCAATCATATTGTCTGGCCCAAAACTGAGTATACTGCAATATCGCATATAGCTCCCTGAAAAACTGCAAATCCGAAGATAACAAGCAAATCAAGGACGCCATACGGCAAAATTGCAGCTTTGTCACATAGATTATAGCAAAGATGCTGGCGTATTGGGCGAAATACCGAAAAAACAATTCATTTTCGTAATTGCTCCATTTTTTGTGGGTATATCGAATCAATTGCCGGATTACTGCCGTCTAGTAATTGGGAAGAACGACCGAACTGCCCCTAAAACCCCAGATTGCTGGATCAATTCCGCACTACGCTGTGAGTGAAACACTACGCTT
>CAZHXC010000224.1:0-1903 GCA_964536145.1 uncultured Spirochaetales bacterium
CGTACGTACGGTGGTGTAGGAGGACGGCGGGAGCGATCCCGCCTCCTACCTGATTGCTAAAACTCGCCTACGATGTTGAGAGGATCCTTGCCCTCTGAAACGAGGAGCACGTTCCTCCAGATTGTCTCACACCGTGGTTGCAGGTTCTCTTCGGATAGTCCGGCCACATGTGGCGCGACCGTCACATTGGGCATGCGGAGAAGCGGGTTGTCGGGATCGGGCGGCTCCGGGTCAAAAACATCCAGACCTGCGCCTGCGATTCGCCTCTCCTCGAGAGCATGGATCAAGGCCTGCTCATCGATAACATCACCGCGGCTCGTATTGATGACACATGCGGAAGACTTCATCATGCGCAGCTGATCAGCGCCTATCATCTTTCTGTTTGCCGCGAAAGAAGGTACATGGAGGGTAACGATATCTGCAGTGGACAACAGCTCATCGAGGGTCACCGGGCGGGCTTTCAGATCGGCCCTGAGCGCGTAGGGAACGAAGTATCGTTCATAAAAAATGATATTTGCGCCAAAGCCGTAGCAGAGCCTGGCTACTCTCCTTCCGATGTTTCCAAAACCCACAATCCCGACGGTTTTGTCGTACAGTTCGCGGGAGCTGCCGCCGGCTGACCCCTGGAAGCGGCCGCCACGAATCGAATCGTTGAACTGTACAAAGCGCTTGAGACAGTTGAGCATGAGAAGCACCGTAAACTCTGCTACGGCTATCGAGTTGGCCCCGCCGGCGTTCGCCACAAAAATCCCGTGTTCGAGACACCATTTTACCGGCAGATGATCGGTGCCCATCCCCCAGCTTTGAACAAGCTCGAGCTTCTTTGCAGATTCCAGAACGCCTGAGGTGACGCGTCCGCCCAAAGCCAACAGAAACTGTGCATCCTCGAGCTCTTTGACGACTTTCTGCTCGCCGTCATCAGGGTCAACCCGGGTAACATCCCACCCGGCGGGCTTTTCGGCGAGTAACGCATCCCATCGGACTTTATCGGAACCGCGCGCCAATGCGACGACTTTACCTTTTGCCATTTTTTTCTCCTTATCTACCGGTGACTCCGGCATAGTCAACAAAGACCGGGCTCGTCCACGCCATCTCCATATCACTTTGCACGATACGTACCCAGTACGGGTTGATCCCGGGCAGGGGTGAAGAATCGGTGAAAGTGAACCCCGCGGTATCTGTACCGTCTCTGTCGGGCGCAAGCGAAACTTCGAGCCTTCGGTCCAGGACGCCAATCTCTATCTCTTTGGGCCCCTTTTTCAGTTCTTCGAGACCGATGCTAAAGCGTACGCTCTCCGCGGGACTGTGAGAAATCCGCATAGAGCCGAGAAAACCGTAGCCGCCGTATCTGGGGCCGGAAATCAGCGTGGTGTTGAGCACAATCTCAAGCTCCGTATTGGCCGCTTCATCTACATCAAGGACCATTCCGCTGGTATAACCGCAGGTGACCGAGTGCCACCGGAGGCCACGGTCGGTTTTATCCGTGATGCAGGATCGCGGGCTGTCGAAGCGCAATTTCTCCACCGAGTTGATTTTCCCGTTAGTGACCGTCAGACCGCCATCCCAGATCACCCCGGAGTAGCTGGTCTTCCTGCTCGCTCCCCGCCACAATATGCGCACGCGATTTGCGCTCCGCGAATGGCCGAGAGGATGGGTGTAGACGGGCTCGAGCCCGCGGTAAAGCTCGACGCTCTCCAGCGGCGCGGTTCCTTTGACAAAGACCGATGCTTCCGGAAGAGAAGTTGTGGTGTATTCCGATCCCATGATGTGCCCGTCAACAGCCGCTTTTGCGAGTATCCTGACCCCGGTTGTGGCGTAGCAGCGGCGGGATTTGAGGGCTTCGAGGAGCGATTCTATGGTCAGTTCCTCAGCATACAGGCCCGTATAGCCGCCTTTGGCATAA
>CAZHXC010000224.1:1913-2270 GCA_964536145.1 uncultured Spirochaetales bacterium
TTTGGTGGCCGGGGTACTCCCCGCCGGGCCGGCCGGTATAGCCGTCGCTCCCACCAAGAAAGCCAACCTTGTATCCTCGCTGCAGCGCGTCTTTCAGAAACCACTCGAAGGTGCCGTGGGTCGAGGCGACTTCGATTCCAGGCTCCAGTGTTGGTTCGTGGTACGCCAGATCCGCGTGTCTTCCCCCTACATGGGGAATGATGACTACATCAGAATAACGGTAGTTTCTGTGGAGATCGGTCACATGGGGAAGATCGTTTTCCATATCTGATTTATCCCGGACACCGCTGTGGCTTGAACGCCTCAAGGGTTGGCGGTGCCTTCTGAAGTAGACGTTGTGGTCACCGCCCATCTCGG
>CAZHXC010000224.1:2280-6144 GCA_964536145.1 uncultured Spirochaetales bacterium
ATCTCGGTATCAGCGGACCATTCGAAACCCGGCAGGGGCACAAAGCTACCTTCGTCGAGAAACTCGATTTCAGCATCCTGCTGGAGCCTGTAGTCTTCATTGGACATATCGTGATCGTTGCGCTGAAAGCCTGCAAAATCGAGACCGGAAACATCCCGGGCGTACCGAAAGAAGTCCGGAATTTTGCCGGGGAGCTCCACCTGTCCGCCGTGTGCTTCACCCCAGTAAAGAGTGTGGCATTCAGGACGTTCGGCACAAAGGGAGGGATTGCTCTCTGCTACAATGTCATTTTCCGTATCCATAACCGTGATGCGGTGAACCCCGGTTTCATGACAAACACAACCTTCGAAGACGTGAACCCCGCCGTCTTCCTCGCTGAACGCATACCGCGCCGCCGGAGCGGTGATAGCGGCAGAACGAATCTCCACCGTGCCGCGGTAGTCTGGGGACGGATTGCCCCATTGGTCTTCCGCCTTCACGAACAGCCGGAAGGTTTGTCCATTGATGATGTTGGAAGGTACGGTTGCAACGAGCCGTGACGCATGTCCGCCGATGATGGGCAGGTTCGGCGATTGTTCAAGAGTGAAAAAATTACCGCTGCCGTTGGCGTCGACTGAAACCCAAAAGTTTCTTCTCGGCTCTGCAAAGGTCTGTGCACGGCTGCCCGGCCCGCCGCCGCTACGGTCCCCATAGGTGACAACAACCGATTGGCCGGGCTCGAGAGCTTTCCCTTGTATCGTCAGCAGCTGCGTTTTGAGGTTTCTGACCAGCACGCTCACCCGCACTCCGGGTGGTGCGTTGACCGTCAGATACTCGGCACCCGAGGGATCGTCTATCTGAGGAAGCCCCCAATCAGTGTCCGAATCCGTGTATATGCGGATCTGTCCGCTCGGTGAAATGCCACCGGATCCGGCGAAGTAGGTCAGTTTCCAGCTTCCATAGCTTCCTGCCACCACTGCGCCTGGAGGATCGATGGTTGCGTGCCCAAGCTCGTTCTCTCTGTTGTCCATTATCCGGGCCTCCTTTGACTTGCTTCAACTTCCGGAGATATACGCCTTCAATGAATCGATACCGGAAGCGATACTCGAAAAAACCTGCTTGCCCGTCTTGTCGGCCAATTCGTCAGCCATGCGTGCCATCGACCCTTGCGCGAGCACTACCACATCTGCCTTCTGGGCAACCTTGACCGCGGTTTCATCGAGGATCCGGTCGTGCTTCTCCGGATCGCCTGAGGTGAGCGCTTCGAACGCACCGGAGGCGAGTCCGTCGACAATGGTGACTTCTTTGTCCTGCTCTTTGGCTACGCTTTCAACGAGCCGCATCGTGGGCCCGAGGGTGGTGGGAAGCGTGGCAAGGACCGCGATGGTGCTCGCCGCGTCCACCGCCTTCTCCGCCATGGCGCGGTCTATATTTACGATGGGAAGCGTGATGTAGCGGGAGGCCCGCATTGTCGCCTCACCTATGGAAGAACAGGTGTTGAGAATGACGTCGGCTCCCACGTCCTCGCACGCGAGGTAGTAGCGGAGAAGTCTGCGCTCCACCGGTTGCGTGACTTCGTTGGCGGCAATCACGTCCTGGATCAGACTGCCGTCGATGATATTGACCAGGCGGACCCCGGGCCATCTTTCGTAAAAATGTTTTGAGACGGTGTCAACGATCGCCGGTGCGGTATACAGTGCCGCTACTGTTTGTGCCATTTGTTTCTCCTTACTCCAAGTTTTTATGCCGGCACCCGCTCAGCGGGTGGCTGGTTTGGAGGAGGAAGTATAGCATGCGTTATTCCGGGCGTCCAAGGCGATCTTCCGTCATCTGTGCCCACGCCAGGAGATACTCATCAGCACCAAATCGTGCCACGAGCTGCAGCCCGAGGGGTAAGCCATTGGCGGCTTTTCCTACCGGCAACGTTACCACGGGCATTCCGGTGTGTGTCCACGGAAGATTCATATTCGGGTTTCCCGTTGCATGGATACCTTCCGGAGCGGGTCCGGTAGCGGAGGGGCAGATCCAGAGATCGATGCCTTCGCTTGCCATGAGTTGTTCGAGCTCATTCCGCAAAGCACCGCAGTGTCTTCGTGCAGTGTGAATTTCATCATCGGTAACTTTTTTACCGGCCTCCATCATCTCAGCGGTGCGAGGCCTGAGGAGATCACGGTGCCCGGCGTATATATTCCGATGTTCCCGGGCAAACTCCGCATACACCAGGTTCAGATGCAACTCCCTGGTCTTGTCGATTTAGCGAAATATCGGGATCCTTTTTATTGCGTATCCCGATGACCTGAGATGGCTTATGCTGCGCTCGAATGAAGCTCGAGCCTCCGGTTCGGTCTGGTCGAGATATGGCCCGTCAGGCACACCGAGTACCGGGAGAGAAAGCTCGCTCGGCTTTGGCGGAGCCGGGACCGCCCGCCACGCCTGGCATAACACCCCCGCAGTCAATTGTATGCTTTCCACATCCCGCGCGAAAAACCCTACATGATCGACACTCCTGGAAAAATGGACCAGGCCGCCCGACGGCACCCGGTGGAGTGTGGGTTTGAACCCGGCCACACCGCAGAAAGCGGCAGGACGGATTACCGAACCCACCGTCTGTGTGCCCAGCGCGAGGGGAGCATATCCGGCGGCGAGGGCGGCGGCTGAGCCGCTGCTCGAACCTCCCGGAGTGTGGTTTCTGTTGTGGGGATTGCGGGTGGGACCGGGCTCGAAGTAGGCAAACTCGGTGGTAACGGATTTTCCGAGAACCAGCGCGCCGGCGGCACGCAATAGGGTTACGCATGCCGCCTCGTCTCCTGCGATGAGCTCAGAAGGGACGGCGGACCCCGCTCTTGTAATAAATCCGGACACATGAAAGATGTCTTTTACCGCCACAAGAGCACCGTAGAGCGGAGGCCGCTTCTCCGGAACGGGAAAGCGCTTCTGAAGCGCTTCGGCTTCTCTGACAAGGCGGGCACGCCGGCCGGGCTCCGGAAGCATCGCTTCGATATCAGCGTCTGTTTCTTCCACCCGGTCACATACCTGGTTTACATACGTGGCTATATCTTTTTCGCCGCTACGCAGCGAATCAACTGTAGATTTGAGTGAAACCGGATCGACAAACATCATTTTCCTCCTGATGTGGTTGGTTTTATGTTGCAGCTGAAATACGATACCATGATTATCGCATTCTTCATATCCGGCCGTTTTCAACACTACATGTAGCGCAGCCTAAGCAGCATACCACGATATGTAGCGCGTGCCATAGAGGCCTAGAGGTTGCCGGACGGCCTCAATTGCTCTATTATGACACATCCATATGCCATAGCTTGGAGGAATGAATATGCAAAGAGTCGATATCCCGTGGGGGGTCTGGCATAACGACAGCCCCTTTACTCTCGAGTTTCCCGATAACTGGAATGTGGAAACCGCAAAAATGGCCGACGCGCCGGAGATAACCGATGAGGAGATCCAAAAGAGTTTTGCAAACCCCGTCGGATCTCCGCGCATTGCGGAACTGGCAAAAGGCAAAAAGACCGTCGCCATAGCTGTGGACGACATGACACGCCCGACACAGGCCTATCGGTTTATACCGTTCATTATAGACGAGCTCCATGAGGCTGGTATCAAAGACGATGACATCACTTTCATCATCGCTCTCGGATCGCATAGACCGTTGATCTACCAGGAGCTTGTCAAAAAGCTCGGGCAGGAGACGCTGGAGAATTACAGAGTCTACAATCATTGCCCCTTTGACAACTTAGCGCCGGTTGGCGATTCGATGGATGGTTCTCCCATTCTCATAAACCGGAATTTTATGGAAGCCGATTTCACGATAGCCGTCGGCTGTGTTGTCCCGCATCCCGCCGCCGGGTGGGGCGGCGGTGGAAAGAT
>CAZHXC010000225.1:0-3694 GCA_964536145.1 uncultured Spirochaetales bacterium
CGCTACGATTTCGATAACCTCGCCCGGCTGTGCGAACGCGTGGATATCCCCATTGCCGGCGGTGAGAGCCTGCCCGATATCGACCTGTTCAAGATGGCGCTGGACAAGGGAGCCTACGACATCATCCAGCCCGATGCCTCCGGCGGCATCACCCGCCAGTGCAAGGTCACGACACTGGCCGAGGTTTACCACAAGCCCCTGCTCCCCCACACCGCTCCGGGCAGCGAGTACGCCAACATGCACGTGATGGCGGCCGCCAACACCCCGAATACCCCAGTCCCCTATCTCGAGCTGATCGATGACCCGCCGGTGTTCCCCTCGGGCCATTTCTACGATCTGGTCAAGGAGGAGGACCGGCCGCGGGTGGACGGAGACGGCTACATCGACTTTACGCCCAAGCCGGGTCTGGGCTACGAGTGGGATTACGAGGCGATCAAGCGTTTCAAAGTGGTGAAGGAGATTCGCTGATCCGGCGGGCATGACCGGCCGCTGAGTCATCGTAACTGAGCACCTCGAGCCTGGACACGAAGTCCTCCACGGTTCGCGCGTTCCTCTCGGACATCGAGCTCTTTTCGACACCATGAATGAGTCCCGCCAGTGTTATGGAGCTGATGCACATGTGCCCCGCATAGGTATTGAAGGTCTCAAGCAGGCCTTCCGGGCGGCGCTTGATAACCGCTTGATAACATAGATGGCGATATTGGTGTCGAGCATGTATTTGAGCATTTAGAGCGACTCCCGATCCTGTTGATGCTGAGGTGCTCGTTCGCTCATGAAATCATCTGTAACGCCCTCACCGGTCTGGTGGAAGAAACTGTCCCAGGTGTTGTTCGGTGGTTCGAGTATGCGGGCATTTCCGACCACTCGTACAGCGACTTTCTTCACTTCCTTAGGGAAGCGGGTCTCCGATGGCAGTCGAACCGCTTGGGTCCTGTTATTTTCGAAGACGGAACCAATATTCATGGTGCCTCTCGGAATAGCTATATACCAAGAGTATATAGCATGGTTTAGGGAGAGTTAAGATCGCTGTGACCGTTCAAAATGCTGCTGCTACAGGTATGCTGCGGCCGTAGCTGGTGAGACAGGTTGGTCCGTTTGCGATCATGTGTTAGGCAGCAAGTGATTGTATTGCTTTGCCAGGAGGTTAGTACAAGCGATACTGGACTTGAACCGATGTGGATTGCCATTCTGGACGCGCAGCACCTGCTCACGGGGCTGCATCCAGGTGAGGCTTGCATTTGCTATGTAACTACATTAGTATGTACACATGACCTTCGAGTGGGATGAGGAGAAGGACCGTATCAACCGAGAGAAACACAGCAGTGATGAGAAGCGAATCAGAATCATCGGGGCCCGGTTCTGACGCACCGGAAAGCGCCCGTACTACGAGGAGAAGACATGAGCACGGAAAAGGATCCGAGAAACGACACGAATTACCGGGATGCTCCCGAGGACATTGAGCAGGCGCTTAGGAGCGCTAAACGAATTGAGGATACCTTGCCGCCCCCGGAAGAATTGGTGCGAAAGAAGCACTCGGTGACTATTCGACTGGACGAAGATATCGTCCAGTGGTTCAAGGAGCAGGGCGGGCAGTATCAGACGCTCATTAACGAGGTGTTACGGCGTTACAAGGAGCATTTTAGTGGTCGGCGAGCAGGCTGAAGCTTTCGAACAGATGAGAGTTGAGAGTATCCCCTCCCAGGAGGACGCCACGATGCTGCTCGAGATCCGAAAACGCGACAACTATCCTGACACAGGGGGTTACTCAACGTTTTTGAGCGTATCGGATACATCGCTCTTCAGCTTAAACTGGGTAATCATCCTGCGAAGCTTAGTGGACTGAGACACAAACTCCTCGGCGGCAGATGCACTTTCCTCAGCGTTCGCTGTATTCGCCTGAGTGACAAGTTCTATCTGCGCCAACCCTCCTTGGATTTGGCTCATCCCCTGCGCCTGCTCCTCGCTTGCCAAGGCGATTTCTTCTATGGACTTGGATACTTTGTCGACGCCCTCTATAATCGCCTTTAGCTGCTCGGAGGCTTGCTCGACCGCTTGATTACCTCTGTCGATACTCTTGATAGAGTCTTCAACCATGGCTTCCGTGTCTTTGACGGATTTAGCACTCATAGTCGCCAAGCTTCTTACTTCATCGGCCACAACCGCGAAGCTTTTGCCGTACTTGCCGGCTCTGGCGGCCTCGATATTGGCATTCAAAGCCAGTATGTTTGTCTGGAAGGCGATATCGTCTACGACTTTTACTACATTGCGGATATTTTCAGCGGATGTTTTTATGTTCGCCATTGCGGCGACCACCTGAGACATTTGTTCACTTCCCATAGAAGCGTCAGCCGATGCCTGCGTTGCGATATCGCTGACCTCTTTGGCCGTCTGTGCGTTCCGGCTGGTCTGCGAATTGATTTGGTTTGTCGATGAGCTAATCTCTTCGATCGAAGCAGCCTGCTCAGCGGCGCCTTGTGAAAGGCTTTGGGAAGCCTGGGCAATCTGATTGGAGCCCTCAGTCACGTGTCCCACGGTAGTGTTTACCTGACCGAGGATTCCATTCAGCGCTGCCAGCATCTTCTGCATCGATTGCCCCAATCTGTCTCTGTCGGATACCGATTGCATTTCAATTCTGAGGTTTCCGGCGCCAATCTGGTCCAAATGGCTCGCCTTGATCTTCAACTCGTCGATCATCCGGCCAAGAGAGTCTGCCATCATTCCTATCTCATCTTTGCCTTTCCTCTCCAGTTTCTCCACTGAGAAATCGCCTTCCGCTATCCTGTCCAGCATTTCAGTCATCTCCCTCAGCGGCTTGGAGACGGTCTTGGTCATCAAGACCAATATTATCGCACTGCAAATCAAACCCAGAACAACAAGGCAGATAGTTATGATCACACCAAGCTTTCTTGCCGCGGTTATATTCTGCTCAGCATCACGCTTTAGCTCCCGTATCAACCCAAACATCTTTTCGCTTGTCAGCAGCATGCTCCCCATGATTTCACCGTTTGCTGCCATCAGGGCGGCTATCTCTTCGAAGAAACCCGTATTGTAAATCTCAGATTGCTCGTCGATTATTTCAAGCTCACTCGTGAGTTCTCCTACATTGAGCATTCGTACCAGATATGACATGTCGCCTCTGACATATCCCATTTCATCAATGAGCCGGGAGAAACTAATCCTAGCCTCTTCATCGCTTCTCATATAGAAAATATTTTCAGTCAGTCTGGTTTCAATCAGCATTGAACGTAGCTTCTCGCCTGTTGATAGAACTTCCTGATAGATGGGCGAAATTATTGCTCCTGTAATCAAAGCGCTGTTCTTTTTTTCCGCGCAAGGCGCAATGATTCCCGTCGTGAGAGATAGGGAAATCGTATCATAGGCATCCGTCATCGCGTTCTTAAGTGTCTGGATTCTGGTGGTGTTGTCTACGATTTCACTAAAAGCGTCGCCATATACCGAGATAAGCTCGACTATTGTCTCAGGTTCCTCCGTTGCAGGTTCTTCAGTCTCAGAAGGTATCTGCGCTTCTGCGGTTTCCGAGACCTCATGTGCAATGCGGCCCAAGGCATTATTAATACTCTCCTCAAAGAGCACGACCGAGGCATGCTGCGCGTAGACAAAATAGTCGCCCTGCATTTTTTGCGCCTGAAAAAGGTTTTCAAGCACGTAGTTTGCATCATCGTAGACACTGACT
>CAZHXC010000225.1:3704-6137 GCA_964536145.1 uncultured Spirochaetales bacterium
ACTCTCGCTGAAATACTGTTGAGATTGTATAGACTTGCAACAACATTAACCACAAATAGAAGCGAGATAGCGCCGAGACCGCAGCCGATTTTTGCGCGAATAGACATGTTGCCGAGCGTCATATTGATACCTTCTTTAATAATGTCCATAGCGACAGTCTGCTCAACGGCATGTCAAGCAACATGCAGGCTTTCTGCAGGGCAAACGCATTTAGCCCTGAAAGACGTACTTTTTCAGGATAGCTTTCATCCCAGCCCGCTAACAGCCGTTTGCTGGCGATGCTGCGTTTGCCCTGCGGCTTTCTGAGCCTATCTTCCCGCCCTACTCGTAGATGCCGGCGCCAACATAAACATTCTTGTCCCCCATGAGACAACCCTGAATGAAAGACACCTTTGGTGAAAATGCTTCCTCGTCGGGTTTTGGCCAACGATAGTCCACCCAGCCGCTTCCATTATAGTAGGTTATGCCACCACTTGTCGTTTGGCTGCTCACGGCGACCAAAGTGAAATCCGCAAAGAATCTCTTCCCGGTATCATCCTTCAGGGCAATAAGCACTTTGCCGATCAGATGAGGACGAATATGCATAAGAGTTGTGCCGGCAAAATCATTAACAAAGACGTAATTGCCGTCACCGAATCTTATCTCTCCCACTTTCTCCAATCCGGCTTCGCCTTCTGCTTCTAGAATGGCAACAGCCTGCTTAACGGCATTTTCGACTTCCGCCCTGCTACCGTCGTCGGCGAACAGTCCGTGGGTGAACAGGATGCCAATACATAGCGTAAATAGTAGAATCAAACCTCTTCTCATGTCTTTCTCTCCTTCAAGGTAATCCGCGTCTGCCAAAAAATTAAGACTGAATGACCGCTCCTTCGCTCTGTCTCCGTACTTCCTCCTTATCCCTGTTGATATCAATTTTATTGACAGTCTTCCATTTTTATGGCGATCATAGTAATTGCAATGAACGTGCCAACTGAAAAAATATTTCCATTATTACTAAACACGCCCGATGTTTAGGCCGTCTAAATACCATTAGCGCCTCTGAGAGTCGTTGGCACACGAGGAAGCAACGCAGGGAGCCCTGAATTTCGGCTCACGACTGACGCGAAATGTTTCAAACCCGGATGCAGATTACAACAAAAGTTGATTCACGAAGCAGTTGCCTGCAACTTGCGTTGTTGAGCACCTGTCGACTGCTATCATAGATTGAGAGATCAAGATTGCGCCGGGTAAAAAGAAAACTCACTCTTCTCAGGTTAGGAAGCTCCCAAATTCCGGCAGGCCAGCATAGAAAATAGAGATGTGCTATCAGCTCGAATTCCGCAGTATAGACTACGACGATCTACGCGGGCGTCTGGTTGGTGCCGAATACCCGCTCTCCCGATACAAGATACAGTAATACTAATCGACATTTGCCGTAAAGACTATAGTTTTTCCGTCGGTGAATCTTTGTTTGCATGTGGACTGAACAACAGTGCATGTCCGGCCTGTGGATCCGTTCACCAGTTCTCCCGTCATGGGTCTTATTACAAATTAGTTCGCACCCACGGGGTCCATGCCACAGGATACCCTCAATCGCTTCGCCGAGCCACGAAGGACGAGGAATCCGGCTCAACCAAGTGAAACGAATTTCGGATGGCCGGTTGAGCTAACGTTCGCCGTTCCGGCGGCCCAAGGGTGAAATGGTCCTCAGAAGGCGGACAGAGGGCATGAAGTTCCAGGAAGATAGCCGGTCAAAATCGGCTCTCTATTCGCTATTCCGTTCTTTTCTGAACTCTTTGATACACGTCTCGACGATGGCAAATGGCGTAAATTATTATTTCCTGCTCGACAATCTTCAAAACGACTCGATAATCGCCAACCCGTAACTTCCGGTACATTTTCAGGGTCTTTCGTAGCGGTTCTGAATATTGCTCGGGCTGTGTGAGGAGCCTATTTTCAATTGCACGACGTATCCTATCTCGCGTCGTCCTGTTGAGTTTGGGGATGTCTTTGGAGCGCACATCGGGATGATAGCGAAGATGATACGCCACGTCTAATCCCAGACGTCCTCATGGGAAAGCGCTGTTTCCTTTTCGTAGGTTGATTCACGCTCTGCGGCCAACTGGCCAAGTGCGAAATCTTCCTCCATCTCCAGCGCTTCTTTAATGAGGTCGCGGGTAACCAATGACATGGAAACACCCTGCCTCTCCGCCAGTTCCTCAATCAATTCGTACAGTGGCGGATCGACAACAACATTTATCCGTGGATTTTTGGTCGGCATTTTACGTCCCTCTCGCTTCGAAAGTGTAACACTTATGCGTCACCATTGTCAACAAGACACCAAAACTCAATGCGATTTGGAGCAGATATACTTCGACTGGCTACCGCGTCACCAACATCCCCATAATGGGTATAGTGCCAGAAACGGTAGCAGGTTTTGCAAAGCGATATTTT
>CAZHXC010000226.1:0-6130 GCA_964536145.1 uncultured Spirochaetales bacterium
TTCGTATGTGCGGGATGCCAAAGCAGCGGTTTATAGAGGCGCCTCAGAGAGTGACCTGCACCCCGAGGGCGATATTCGGCCCGATGTAACGACCCCAGTAAGTAGTATCCAACCTGATCGAGACAAAACGGGCCACTCTGACCCGGAGCCCTGCAAAACCTGCAAAACCGATTTGGAATGTATCTCTATTTGCGTAGTATGCAGGATCGCCGGAGTAGATGTAGTAGTTGAAACCAATGCCCGGAGAGAGGGAGAATGTCACTCGTTCGAGAAACCGGTTCGCGTCCCCGGTCTGTGAATCGAATGAGAGCGTGAGTAGTGGAGCGACAGCGAGACCAAGAGTGGTAAAGGACCAGAGGTCGGTTCTGCTTGCAAAAGCAATCTGTCCGGGTACCGCCGCACCTATGCCAATAGACGCTTTCTCTCCCAGATCAAAGGTGTAAAAGGAAAGCTCCGCGCCGGGATGTAACGAAATGCCGATAGGAAATACCCAGCTCCCGTCAAGGAAAACGGACAACCTGGTATCGTTATCGTTCCCGAAAGCGGCGGCCGTGGTGAACAAGAGAAGAGCCGTGGTGAAGAGCAGGATTCGGCCTGATCGACTTATCCCAGCCATGGGTTAGTGGCTTTCTCCCTGCCGATGGTTGTAGGGTTTCCGTGGCCGGAATACACCGTCGTTTCATCAGGCAACGTAAACAGCACCTCTGTGATACTTCTCATTATCTCCTCCATGCTGCCGCCGGGAATATCGGTGCGACCGATACCGCCGTCAAACAGCACGTCGCCGTCAAAGAGGACTTTTCCTTTTTCATCAAAAAAACTGACGTGACCCGGGGTGTGGCCGGGGGTGAGCAGAACACGGAGGGAGCATTTGCCGAATGTGAGCACCATACCGTCTTCGAGCTCGAGATCGGGCTCGGGACTCTGTGCGGCATCGAGGCCAAAGACCATAGCGCCGCCTTTCTCTCTGAGAAGAGGCATGTCGAGAGGATGAAGCGCCAAAGGAACATTGAGCCGGCGTTTGAGCACCTCGTTTGCACCTATGTGGTCAAAGTGCGCATGGGTGTTCAAAATGTATTTGACCGTTATCTTTTCGGCCTCGATTTCTCCGAGTATCCGCGCCGAATCATCTCCCGGATCAATAACGACACCCTCCAGGGTTTCCTCGCACGCGACAATATAGCAGTTAGTTTGCAGCAAACCTACAACGAGTTGTTTGATAATCACACTTTTCTCCGTGGGGTAGATCATCAATGTATTCATATTGTATGAGAATGTACAGCCGCAAAACGGTTTGTGTGATAAGATCCTGCCACAAGGAGAGCTTGTGAATGCTTCAATACGTTTCTTAGGCGCGGCACAGAATGTAACCGGATCGAGCTATCTCTTGAGCGTGTCCGGAAAGAACATCCTCGTTGACTGCGGGTACTATCAGGAGCGCGACTTCAGATACAGGAACTGGGAACCGTTCCCGTTTCCGCCGGAAAAGCTCGATTGTATGGTGCTGACACATGCACACTTGGACCACTGCGGGCTGATACCAAAGCTGGTCCGCGAAGGTTTCTCAGGCGATATCCACTGTACCTCGGCAACTGCAGACATCGGGAAGATAGTACTTCTCGATTCGGCACACATACAGGAGGAGGACGCCGCGTTCAAACAGAAACGCCATGAGCGGGAAAAACGAAAACCGCCACATGAAGTCAAGCCGTTGTATACAACCGAGGATGCTCAAAACTCGCTCGGGTTCTTCACTCCGCACCGGTATGAGGAGCCGGTCGAGCTCGGGAATGATCTGGATGTCACATTTTTCGATGCCGGCCACATTCTCGGCTCTTCGATGGTCCGGTTTCGTATCGGTACAGGAAAAGACGCGCGGGTCATTCTTTTCTCCGGCGATATTGGGCGCTACGACAAACCGATTCTCCGCGATCCTACGGTATTTGACAGTGCGGACACGGTAGTGATGGAATCCACCTACGGCGACCGTTCGCATCAGGACAAGGAGGATATCGATACGCTCCTCGCGGATGCGGTCAATACGGCAAAAGAACGCGGGGGAAACCTCGTGATTCCGAGTTTTGCAATAGGCCGTACACAGGAGATTCTTTACAGGTTGAACGAGCTTATTCTTGCAGACAGAATTCCGAGATTGATGACCTTTGTGGACAGCCCGATGGCGGTAAATGTTACCGAAGTCTTCAAAGACCACAGAGAGATGTTCGACGAGGAGACGATAGATCTGCTCAACGACAGGCATTCTCCCTTTACCATGCCAAACCTCAAGATGATCCAATCGGTTCAGGATTCAAAGGCGATAAATCATATAAACGGTACTACGATCATCATCGCCGCTTCAGGGATGTGCACCGGTGGACGGATAAAGCACCACCTATCACACAACATCGGCAGGCCTTCGAGTATGGTGCTTTTTGTCGGTTATCAGGCAAGCGGCACCCTTGGCAGGATAATCCTCGAGGGCACCGAAGAGGTACGCATCCTCGGTACTTACTACAGGGTGCGGGCTGAGATACGGAATATTCAGGAGTTCTCAGCCCATGCGGACCAGGACGAGTTACTCGATTGGATCAACGGAACAAAAGATGGACCTTCGAGAGTATTCGTCACCCACGGTGAGCCTCACGCGGCAAAGACCCTCGCCGGGTTGCTTTCAGAAAGCGGTAGCCGTGACGTGTTTGTCCCCGAGTACGGCGACGAGTACCCGGCATTTTCCTAGGATATTCCTCCCGTCAGGTAATCGATTACCTCACGGCTTGCACCGCAATACAATCGATCCTTCAGGTACCATCGCTTCGGATCGTCCGGATCGAGACGGAAGATTTCATCGGTCACCCTGTTGCCAATTTCCACGCCGTTTTTCAAAAGGCAGATGAAACCAGCTCTGTCGAGCAGGGCCAGACACCCGGCTATGTCCCAGAGCTTGAGGGTACCCATGTACCCCATGATGCGTCCGAGGAGTAGATAGGTGAGCGGGACGACCGCGCAGGAGAGCGCCTGAACCGGATTATCGAGCGAAACTCCCCCGTATTTGACCACCGACTGAGTGACGGCAATCATTCCGCTTGCATCGGGTGGATCCTTTTTTACCTCGACGGGTGTAAAATCAGCCATGGTGGTGGCCTTCCCCTTCGCGGCGTAGAGTATCTCGCTGCCTTTTGAGAGGAACACCTCTCCGGTGACCGGAAGATAGATGCCTCCGTCGGTGATAGAGCGGTTCTCCATTCGAGCAATGGAGACACCCCAAATTGGGATGTGATGCGCGTAGGGGGCCGTGCCGTCGATAGGATCTACAATCCATGCCACCTGACGGAAGGCTTCTTCGATATAGTCCTGCGATTTTGTATCCACCGTCTCTTCGCCGATCAGAAAGGAGCCTGCGGCAGGCTCTTCCAACCGCTCACCGAGCAGCTGCTCGATAGCGTGGTCCGCCGCCGTTACGATGGATCGATCGGATTTGAGCCGCGCTTCCGGAGAGTCGTAATACTCAAGCGCCACCTCGCCACTGTCTAAGAGAGCGGTGAGTATCTGTTCGGGTATCCATTTAACCATATTCTATCCTCAAGCATGCGCCTTCCCGGCTTGCCGCCGGCCTGTAGCGCCATTTTGTCTCACAATTCTCGTATGGTACATCGTGTTGCGTCAAGGTTGTTCCCGCATTTCTTCTGTTATGATAATTTTGCACATGGGTTTTCTGAAAAGTCATCGTACTGCAACACTTGTGCTCCTCATTATTCTGTCCAATGCCTTTGCCGGATATTGCGGCGGCGCATCCGAAAAGATTTCTGAAACCGGCTTTTATTTTGACACGGTCTGTACCGTCTCCATTTACGGTAATGCCCCGGCGTCTCACTTTGACGCTGTCTATTCGAGGACTGAAGAAATCGAAGGTCACCTCAACTCCTATGACGAGGAGAGCGCTCTCTCCGAGCTGAATCGCCGTGCCGGTGAAGGACCGGTACCGGTGCCGGATGAGCTCTTTGATGTAGTGAAACACGGCATCGCCTATTCTCAACTCACAGACGGCGCCTTTGATATCACCATCGGACCGGTGCAACGCCTCTGGGGGATAGGTGGTGATGATCCTGCGTTGCCGGACCCTGCGGAGCTTGAGTCTGCGCTCGAGCGGGTCAACTATAAGAAGGTGGTGCTCTTCGACCATGGAAAAAGAGTGCTCCTGGAAAACAGCGGGATGACTATCGATCTTGGAGGTATTGCAAAGGGATACGCCGCTGATGAAGCCGCCGCGGTGCTCAAGGAGTTGGGACACCGGCACGCACTCATCAATTTTGGGGGTAATGTCGTTGCTATTGGAAACCGCCCGGACGGTACGCGGTGGCGAATCGGAATTCAGCATCCTGAGCGTTCGCGGGGCGAAACAATCGGTATAGTCGAGGTCAAAGATGCCACTGTGGTGACCTCAGGCAAATACGAACGTTTTTTTGAAGTTGACGGGAATCGGTATCACCATATTCTTGATACTGATACCGGCTATCCGGTGGAAAACGGACTTGCAAGCGTGACCATTGTGACCGATTCTTCAATGAAGGCCGATGCACTATCAACCGCCGTTTTTGTTATCGGGCTGGAGGCGGGTCTTGATCTGATAAAAGGCTTTGACGGTGTGGAGGCGGTGATTATTACGGAAGACCAAACGGTGCATGTGACCGAGGGGATTCGTGACAATCTGGTTCTCATCGATACTCGCTTTTCGGTGGCGAAATGAAGGTGAGCTTCCCCAGGCTGCGGCCGCTTGACTACGTCATAGCCGTCCTGGCAGTCGGACTTATCGCGGCCTCCTCGGTGGCGGCGTTCTCTTCCAATTCCGGTTCGTCACACGTGCGGGTGCACACCGCAAACGGCGAGTTTCTCTATGAGCTCGACAGCGACACTACCGTCGGTTTCCACGGACCGATTGGAACCACCTATGTGGAGATCAAAGATGGAGCTGCAAGAGTGATGTCATCGCCCTGCCGTGAGCAAATCTGTGTGAACTCCGGTACGCATAGTTCCGCCGGAGATTGGACCGCCTGTCTTCCAAACAGGATCTTTCTTGAGGTTACCGGTCCGGATGAAAGCGAAATCGACATACTCAGCTACTGACGAAAATCTCGTAGCACTGCTCGGCGCTTGCGCTATTTTTCTCGCACTCATCGAGCACATGATCCCCAAGCCGCTACCATTCCTCCGAATCGGATTAGCGAACTTGCCGGTGCTTATCGGCCTGAGCGTGCTCAAGCCAAAAAAGCTGTTCTTAGTGGTGCTCCTGAAAGTGCTTGGACAGGGACTGATCAACGGCACGCTCTTTTCCTATGTCTTTCTCTTTTCGGCTGCCGGGTCGGTATCGAGCGCCCTGATAATGCTGGCGGTCTCCCGGCTGCCTGACCGCGCGGTTTCACTGGTGGGTATCAGCATTTCCGGCGGACTGACCAGCACCGCGGCGCAACTCGCGCTGGCTTTGCTTCTCGTTTTTGGGCAGAGCGCGTTTTTTATTGCCCCGCTGTTTTTCACCGTGAGCCTCATAACGGCGATCGCCTTAGGGGTTATTGCCTCTGCGTTCTGCTCGCGGTCCCGTTGGTACGCGCAAATTGCAGGACCCGGAGGCAGATGGCGGTGAGCTCATTATTTGGACGATGGAGTACTGAAATTCTACTCGTCTGCGGTCTCCTCACGATGATTGCCGTATCGATGCAATCCGATGTGGTTGTGCGATGCGCGCAGATGGTCTTTTTTATGATGTTTGCCGCAATTATGGGAAGACGCGTACGGCTGTTGCCTCCCGCAGTGATGCTGCTTTCGGTGGTTATAGCAAATCTGTTCTCTCCAAACGGCCGGGTACTGTTATCATTCTGGCGGTTCGATGTCACCTCCGGTGCGATCAGACTCGGCTTTCTAAAGGGCTCTCTTCTCATCGGCCTTATCTATGTCTCGAGAGTCTCGGTAGGACCGGGGCTGCGCATTCCTGGAAGGTTTGGGGCGCTATTTCTCAAGACCTTTGCCTATTTTGAAGAGCTCACGGAAAAATGGCCCGACACCCGGGGCGATCTGCTTGCCCGGATCGACGAACTGTTGGAAAAAATGGGGATTCCCGGGAGAGGTGAAGCAACAACGG
>CAZHXC010000227.1:0-6116 GCA_964536145.1 uncultured Spirochaetales bacterium
CAGACTGGCGGCTTCGCATATACAGCAGAAAAACGTATCGGAAGCCATCAAGCTCTACAGAGAAATAACGAGAGTAAGGCCTGACTACAAGGACGCCGCCGCCCAGGAAGCAAAATATAAGGAAATCTCTCTCAATAGAAACCTGCAGACTTTTCTTCTCGGAAGCGTGTCGGAGTTTGTCGCGCTTTGCAGAAAGCTCTGTGAGAGTTTCTTCCCCGGTGAGAGGGTTAAGATTATCGATATCTCGGTTCAAAAGAGCGAATTTGCCGACCTGCTCGCCGAAGTGCACACACCGCGCTGGGAAGACCTTGTGCTTTTCCGTTACATCAGGACATCGAGCCAAACCGGAGATTTGGCTTTGCGGGAGATGTACGCAAGGATAAAGGAGCTGAAAGCAGGTAGAGGTTTTTGCGTCAGTGCCGGCGGGTTTACCGAAACAGCCCAGGCGTTTGTTGAAGCGAGGCTTATAGATCTCGTTGACAAGGAAAGCCTTGTGAAGAAACTCAATTCTATTGCAGCCTACTCGGGCGCATAGGTCTGTTCCTTAGCTGCCCGCTTGATTCCTTCGAGAACGCTCTTTCTGAACACCTCAAAGTCCTCCGCCACCTCCGGGCGCCATTCTTCACCACCGTAGGTCTGAGCTAACAGGTGTCCAATCATCGTATCTACCTGCCGGCATTCTTCGTCCTCTGCGGCGCCTGACGCGCCTGACGCGCCCGCACCGCTCATCGTTTCATCACGCGACGGCTCAGTTGAAACAATATTCTTCACCGAATCGGCCCATGCAATCCATCCCGTACTCGCAGGATTCGGGACGCCTTTGCGCTCCAAACGCCGGGTAAGACGACGCAAACTGTGGTACATGCGCCCTCTCTTGTCGGCAAAGTATCGAACCGCCGGGTAACCGAAACGGATGAACCAAAAGGCAAGCGCTCCGGCGACAATCACCGACCCGATAACAACAAAAACCAATCCGACACGGACGCTTCTCTCGCCTTCTCCGCCGGATGTGCTCACGCTTCCGGTTACCTCACTACCCATAAGGCCTTCGAGTTGTCTGGTTGTAGCCGGGTCAAGATTGATGCCCAGGTTAAAAAACCATTGATCCTCGGTAATCGTATAATTGGCGGCGTTCGCTGCGGGGGTTGCCTCCCAATTAACCCATCCACGGTCCTCGAGGTACACTTCCGGCCAGGCGTGGGCTGATAGACCGGTAACGGTTGTAGTCGTTTGACCCTGAGGAATCCTCGTATAAAAGCCGGTCGCGTACCGAGCCGGAACGCCTGTTAAGCGTGCCAGCAGGATAAAACTTGTGGCAAAATGGACACAGTAGCCCGTTTCTGCCTGAAAGAGAAAGGAGTATGCAAAATCTGCCCGCTGCTGTTCCCCCATTCGCAGGGCAAGGTCGTCAACATCGATGCTGTAGGTATAGTTGTATGCTAAGAAAGCCTCGATTCTGGTGAGTATTTCGGTCTTTGAAGAGGTGCCGCGTTCAATTTCTTCTGCAATAGTCCGCAGCTCCCCCGGTAGATCAGCGGGTATTTGCATGTACCTCTCCCGCTCACCGGACTCGAGACTCGAAGGAACCGACTCACCGGATGCGTATTTTTCGAGGTAAATCTCGGTACCGGCCTTGAGAGGTCCGGCAAGCTCAAACCCTACCTCCCGCGCACCGCTGCTCAAGCCCGGAAGCTCATCTTTGAAATGGATACGTTTCGTATCAAGGGTGTATGGAAGATAGAAGAAGCTCTTTGCCGCAACCGAGAGTCTCAAGTAATCGCTTGATGGTTGATCTGCAACTCGAAGGAAACGCGAGCCTTCGGATCTCAACGGTCGAGGATTGCCGGATGCCATGCTCCACGAGGTACCGTTATAGGTATCGAATACCCTTGTTCGCAGGTACAGAAGCTCTCCCGGGTCGCCCTCCACCTCAAAAAGCGGATTATTCAAAAGGTGCGGACGTCCGCCGAGACTGCTTTCATCAAAGCTCATTCCGTACCCTGGAACCGAATAGAGGAGTGGAAACCGCGGGAATACCCTGACCACGGCTTGTCTCAGCGCGGGGAAAACCGTGTCGTTTACAAACTCGTTGCCACGCCCCTGCGCCAGATCAGGGACCAGTATCGCCGTGAAAAGGGTGACGATTATGAGTCCGGTGACGTACAGTGAATTGATAAGTCGTGCCCCGCTCCTGACTCTTCTCATCATGAAGTAGACCGCGGACGCTATCATAAGCATAACCAGGATCAGAACGAAAAAGTCCTTCTGCACAATGATTGTCAAAAGGTAAAAAACCACGATTGCGAGTATTAGCAACGGCCACAATAACCCGAATTTTCTCGAGAGTGGAGTTACCACAACGGTAAACAGCGTAACAAGCAGGACAAATATCGTTCCTACCGCGCCTTCCGGTGATCCGGCGGTGAACGATTCAAACCAGTAGGTGTAGGCGGAAAGCGGCGTAATCAGGATTCCCACGAGAGTACCAAGCGCGAGAATAGAAACCGCCGCACCTGAAAGGTATGGAATAAAGCGGCTTTCTATCTGCTTGATCCGGTGGAGATACACCGGACCGGCAACCGCGAAGATTATCAGCAGAAGCGGGAATACACCTATTTCCGCGTTGAGATAGAATTTCGTGGCCAGCGGCAGTCCCAATACTAATAAGAAGAAAACCGCCGAATAAAAACGACTGCGTTTAGGAGAACTCTCTGGTAACACTTTGCCCCAAATCCTCTCTTATGGTGTCGGCCGCACGAATACACAATCCATGCGCGCCGTATTCTTTTACCGAGTCCAGCATGGCGTTGATTTCTGCAACTTCTTTGCTCGCATAACAGGCACCGTTGACAATAAAGTGGAACGAATGCTCCCGCGAGTGATCCCGGAGCGCGAATATCTCCGGATCGATGATATGGGTGATGAAAATAACGGTCTGTGATTCGAGATTACCGTTGCGCCTGTCTTCAAAATACGCCTCCGCGGGTGAGGGACTTTCTGAAAACTCGAGCTCGATGGTAGCCCTGTATAGATCGTCAAAGCCCTTCATCTCATCGCTCTCTATACAGCCGCCCTCCCACCCAGGCGCGATAACTGTTGTGTGAACGTTTCTTTCGAGGAGATGTTTCGTAAGGGCGACAAGAATTTCAACCGATACATCCTCCTGTTCGAGCTCGTTGATTCCTCCGGCCCTGTTCTTTCTGGTGTCAAAATAAATTCTGGTACCTCTCCGCTTTGTGCGTTCATACTCCTTGAGGACAGGCCTACCAATGCTCGCGTATTTCTTCCAGTAGATATGCCTGATGGAATCGCCCTCCCTGTATTCGCGCAGCTGCTTAAAAAGCGTCGGGTCCGTCTGCATTCCCGCCGAAGGGTGTCTTCCATTCCCCGCGGCGCCTTGTGCAATCGGTGAATACGGTTCGAGCTCAACTATCCGGGGATAGACGTTGAGTGTCTCCGTTCGGGTTTTCTTTCTCAAAGCCAGAAGCTGCAAAAAATCGTGTGTCCTTAACGCCCGCACGCCAAGCTCGTATTTACCGCGGTACAGACAGCGAACGGAGAAATCCTTTGTGCGTCCGGTGCCGGGTTCGATGCTGAGGGAGAATGACGGCAACTCTGCGTCCAACGCCGGGGAAACCGACGCGAACTCTACAGTGACCGAAGGAATCGGAACGAAGCTCCTGTTAAAAACCATGAGCCTGTATTGGAGCATATCGCCTTTTACCGGCACAAGCGCGCTAAAGCTTTGGCTCGAATCGAGACCGATATACCAGATGATCAGTATTATGATCGAAAAAACCGGCAACGCGCAGAAAAAGATAAACAGCACAAAGAGGGCGGTGCCAAAATAGACCCCGGCCAGATACATGATAAAAAGAGAAAATATGTATAGCGCAAGAAATCGAACGTTCAGTCTCATGAGATCTATTCGATGCCGGTGGGCACCGAAGTATAATCGATGATTTCCTTCACCACCTCAACCAGGGTGGTTCCTCTCATTTTCGCTTCCGCTGAGAGGATCAGTCTGTGGGCGAGAACCGGTATGGCAAGCTCCATCACATCTTCAGGTATGACGAAATTCCGTCCCTCCAGGATCGCCCTGCCTTGCGCGGCCCTCTGAAGATGCTGGGAGCTCCGGGGGCTTGCACCAAGATAGAGGTTCTCGTTTTCCCGGGTGCTTTTGGTTATGTAGATGATGTAATCACGGATAGCCTCCGACACAAAGGCCTTTCTCACGACAGATCGAGTGTGCTTGATATCATCGGGCGATGCCTGAGGCATTATCCGGTTGATCGGGTCATCATCCTGAAACCTGCGAAGAATCTCCCGCTCATCATCCTCAACCGGGTACCCGATGGAAAAGGAGATCCCGAACCTGTCGATTTCACCCTCCGGCAGATGAAAGGAGCCGGTAAATGAAGACGGGTTTTGTGTAGCAACCACAAAAAACGGATCCGGTAAGATGTGCGTAACACCGTCCACGGTTACCGACTCCTCCTGCATCGCCTCGAGAAGACTCGATTGGGTACGTGGTGAAGCACGGTTAATCTCATCAGCAAGTATGAACTGGTGCATGATTGCGCCGCGTTTGAAGACAAACTCATTGCGTACCTGATTCCAGATATTCATACCGATGATATCCCCGGGGAGGAGATCCGGAGTGAACTGGATCCTGCTGAAATCCAGTCCAAGTCCCGCACTCAATGTTCGAGCGAGCGTTGTTTTGCCGACCCCGGGAACATCCTCTATCAACACGTGAAGGCCCGAGACAAAACCGGTGAGCATCAGCCGAATCACCTTATCTTTGCCTACGAACACATCCTTTATGGAGTTCTCTATTGCGGTAACAATCCCGCGTATATGTTCGACTTCCGCATTACTTATGCGGCTTTTGCCGTCATCAGCCATCATGTTCTCCTGCGCCACTAGGTCACCAATATAGTAATAAATCTGCAAAAAAACTACCCGGCGATGCCCGCTGTCAAGACAACAAAGCTCAGCCGTGATCACTGGTGCTGCTGTATTCTGTGGCGCGCTTTTTGTATATTTGCGGTATAATTGTGTGGGGGTAAGTCGTGAAAATAGCCATATCCGGGAAAGGCGGCGTGGGCAAATCTACCGTCGCGGCGGCTCTGTCGCTACTTCTTGCCGAAGAAGGAAAAAAAGTGCTGGCGGTTGACGCGGATCCGGATGCGAACCTTGCCGCCGCGCTCGGCTTTTCAGCAGAAGAACAGTCCTCGATTGTCCCGATTTCAAAACAGGTTGAGCTTATTGAAGAGAGAACCGGTGCAAAGGTAAACCAGTACGGGCAGATCTTCACCTTGAATCCGGAGGTATCTGATATCGCAGGAAAGTATGCTTCAGTCCACGATGGGGTTGCCCTCCTTGTCCTTGGTGCAATCAAACGGGGCGGCGGCGGCTGCGCGTGCCCTGAGAACGTACTTATCCGGGCTCTGGTTGCCGACCTGGTGCTTAACAAGGACGATGTACTGATTATGGACATGGAGGCGGGGCTCGAGCACTTAGGCAGGGCGACAACCAGCGGCGTCGACACCATGCTGGTGGTTGTCGAGCCGGGCTACCGCTCGGTGGAAGGTGCAAAAAGGATAGTTGAGCTCGCGAATCAGATTCGTCTTTTGGATGTCAAGTTCGTGGCCAATAAGGTGGATGGACCGGAAGATGAGAGTTACATCAGAGAGGCACTCCCGGATCAGGAGATTATCGAGTTTATCCCCTTCTCCACGTCATTGAGGCGGGTGGACAGGCCGGGGAAATCGGTATTTTCCGGGATCGATGATGAAATTCGCAACAAATTCTCAAGGCTGCTCGGAAGACTCGATGATACAACACCTCCAAAACCCGCAAAAACCTAAATTCTATTTCCAATGATTTTTGTCATATTTATGTCTTGTCTACTTGCGTACTTAAGCGTTTGGCTTTACAATTGTCCTGTATCTGAATTGAGCACTTCTATTAGATGAATGCTTAAAAATTGAGCCGGCGGAAGATCTTATGGTGTTCAGGTATCTGCTCCTATTACCACAAGAAAGGGAGGTGGATACGGTAATTTCCTCGGCAGTATGGAAAATCTGTGTGCAGCGAATGCGCGCGCAGTT
>CAZHXC010000228.1:0-6110 GCA_964536145.1 uncultured Spirochaetales bacterium
CTATCGAGATATATCTGCCGGGCTCATCCAAAGATGAGCTTCTCATTGTTTCGCCGCTGAACAGCAGGGAGAGCTCAGACATTCCCGGAAGCGGGTCGATCAACATCGCGCTGGCTCTCGAGCTTGCCCGGCGTTTCAATCTTGAAGATACCCGGCTCTCTCTCCGTGTCCTTATAGCGGGAGCGGAATACGGCGACGGGGAATCGTATCCCATCGGCTCACAGGCTTTTCTCTCCTCCAAACAGCCCGGCGCCTCCACCGCCGTCCTCTACCTCGACTACGATCTGCCGCCTGAAATAACCGTAGTAAGGGCGGGAGACCGGGGTTATGTGGCGCCGTACTGGCTTCTCGAGCGATGTATCACCGCCCTCGATGCCAATCAACTCTCCTTTCGCACCCGGGGGAACGAAAACCAGTTCTACAGGCTGGGGGTTGCCGCAAACCCGGCGTCTCTGGGGGTGTACCTCGATTCAGGGCATCCGGCTGTAAGTTTTCATCGCGGAGGCGGCGGGCTTGCCGCGGATAATTTGAGCGGCTTTGTAAGTTCCTTTGCCGCTTTCACGCGCGAGTTGCTCGGGTATCCGGAAAACCCCCGGGAGTGGGATCGTCACTACCTCTTTTTCAAGTTTGGCAAGTTCTCCCTCATGATCGGCGAACGAAGCTATCTGATCGTGCTCCTGAGCATCGCCGGAGTGCTCATCCTCTATCCGATATTTCTGTCAAAGCGCCTGAAGAGCTACGTGGCGAGCCTCATCAACAATTTCTGGGCGCTCCCGATGCTGCTCGTTCTTGTATACTTGCTGCTGCTCATCGGTACGCTGCTTGTGGAAGGCTTATGTCTGCTCAAAGGGTATCCGAACTACTGGATGAAGCGGCCGGCGGAGTTCTTCATCCTCAAATTGGTAACTGCGATATTTCTGTTTTCTCTGCTTTCCCGATATCTCAAAAGGATTCCGTTTCCGCGGAGGGGGCGGTTTTACAGTGCGGCGGCGCTTCTCATCCTCATTTCCGATGTCATACTTCTTGCGGTGGTGGACATTTCCCTCGGATATTACGTGTTGTGGGCCTGTGTGTGGGCATTTCTGTTCTCCCTCACACCGAGCCGTGTGCTGAAAGCCCTTTGCCTGCTCATCAGTCCCGCCTGGCTTATCAAGGCGGCCTATGACATGCTGACCATTCCCTCACTCGAGATTGCCGAGCAGATGATACTGACACGAGCATCAGGCAATCTCCTGGTGGCATTCATCCTCTTCCCGTTTCTTCTGATGTTGATCCGGCTCGACTTCATGTTCAGACATCCAAAGAAGAAGACAAAGCGGCTCCTGCTGCCGGTCACTTTTACGGTGCTCGGGCTCGGATGCGGCGGCCTCATCACCTTTCTCATAATCACAGAACCATTTTCCGCCAATGATCCGCAGCCGGTGTTGGTCACCGAAACCCAACACCTCGCCAAAAGCCTGAGCTATATCGAGCTGACGAGCCCTGCTTCACTCGGGTCTCTGCGGGTCAAAACGCCGGTGAATACCGTCTCGGTGTCCACCAACTCCAGGTCGTACGTCATCGAAACACCCCTCGAACCCGACCTTCTGCAAATTCAAAGCTCGGTGAGCAGATTTCTCGGGAGGGCGACCTATGTGCTGAGTATTGCATCTGAGGGTTTGCCCGCCTCAGTCCGGCTTTCTTTGCTCTCGGACAGCCGGATTACGGTGTACGACTCTAATTTTCCTTTCTCCTTTGAATCGGCAAATACAGTCAACATTCACATCGGCAGGTATCCTCCAAACCCGCTTACGGTGGAGTTCACGGTACCGGAATCTCTTGCAGGGGCGGCTGAAGTCCGCGTCGAATACTTGGAACCACCGGTACTCTACGACGTCACCGACAGTTATATCGACGTTGAGCAACGGCTGCAGGTAATTGCCAGGACGCCCTTCGGCACGGAAAATCGCCGCTGAGCTGAAATCGCACCGAGGGCGATTTCACCCCTTCAATTGACAGCTGTCACATCTCGATATACGATGGCCGTGACTTAACATCCGTTTGGCGGAGGAAGCGCCGGGGAGTTCCATGGCGGACGGCTGTCTCGAAAGGGTATTTTTCCATGTAGATCTCGATGCCTTCTACGCCTCCGTGGAACAGCTCGATCATCCGGAGTATCGCGGGAAACCGGTGATTATCGGCGCGCTGCCGGGAACGAGGGGTGTGGTCTCCGCCTGCTCCTATGAAGCCAGGAAATTCGGTATTCATTCGGCAATGCCGATTTCTCAAGCCCACAAGAGATGCCCCTCCGGCACCTACCTCACCCCGAGAATGAGACGCTACTCCGAGCTGTCAAAGAAAGTCATGTCGCTGTTTGAGCAGTTCAGCCCGGATGTCCGGCAGATATCCATTGATGAAGCGACTCTCGACATGACCGGAACCGAGCGGCTCTTCGGCACTCCGGAAGAAACGGCAAAACGCCTGAAAGAGAAAGTCCTGCAAGCCGCGGGACTCAGAATCTCGGTCGGCATCGCGCCAAACAGGTATCTCGCCAAGCTCGCCTCCGAGTTTGACAAACCCGATGGCCTGTACCGGGTGCTGCCGGGACTGGAAGAGCAGTTTCTCGACCTGCTTGCGTTGAAAGACCTCTGGGGTCTTGGCGCAAAGACCCTCGCAAGGCTGGCTGAGCTTGGCATCACCACGGTCCCCGAGCTCCGCGGCTACTCAGAGTCTCTGCTCCAGGCGATGCTCGGTAAGGCGGCCGGGAGCTACTTGTATCATGTGGTTCGAGGCGAGAATCCCGGTATCTACAATCCCGCGCCCAAGAGCCGTTCGATCAGCAGCGAGCTTACCTTTGGGGCCGACACGAAAGACCGGGATGCGGTAAAAAGAGCGCTTCTCGATCTCTCCCATCAGGTGATGTTCCGATCCATCGATGAAAACTTCAGATCAAAAACCGTACAACTGAAGATACGGTTTGGCGATTTTTCGACCACCACGGCGCAGACAACCCTCGGCCACAACGTGAGCTCCGCGGAGGAGATCTACAACACCGCACTCGGCCTCGTTGAGAAAAGATGGAACGGCAGCGAACCGGTGCGTCTTGTCGGGGTTGGGCTCACTTCACTCGACGCGCCCCCGGAGCCCGACCAGGCGGAGCTATTTGAAGACTCGTATGAGAAAAAGAACAAAGTAGAAACCGCAGTCCTCTCCTACCACAAATCAAAAAAGGGCGGCCGCATCGTGAAGGCAAGCCTGCTCAAGGGCAACAGCAGGAGCCGTATGGATCGGTGACCGGCTTCTCTGTGGGCTTCGCGGGTCTCTCTGCCGGCCACACCCCGGATCCCGGTGCGCCGTTCTCTGCGCGCCGGCCCGTGACCCTCTCTACAGGTCTCGGCTCACGTCTCCGCGTGCTCCTCTGCGCGTTCCTTCGCCACCTGATCGCCGGCAGCCGCGGGTTCTCTACACAACGCCGCAAGGCTCAGCTCTATACTCAGAGCGAGACCCGCCACCGCAAACTTCTGCACAACGTCACGAGCCGGCGCATGCACGAAAAACGTATAGGCGTAGGTGAGCACCGTTGACTGTAGCAGCAGATGCAGAAACAAAGTGTATCCCCTCGAGCTCACCTTTGAAGCATCGACAATGAATAGGATCGAATGGATCCAGAACGATCCGACAAGCAGCCCGGCGCCGAGCTGATGTTGCGTTAAAAAATAATTATTGGGGAATGTCGCAATAGAAGCGCCGAGGGCGGCGAGTGCGGAGAACAAAACGCGAGCGCTTCGAAAGGGTATCTTCCTGTCTCCGGCAAATGCGATGGTAATACAGATGAAAAGCATCGCTGTAATCACCATATCGATAACAAAGACCGCCATGGAGCTTCTGTTCGCGTTGCCCTCGGGTGTCTCGCTCGCCCCCAGCCGGCTGAATGGATCAGTAAGGAGATTAAACCGTCCGTTGTAAGCGAACGAAGCAACAAAAAACCCGCCTACCAGAACGACGAGGAGCGTCGTAAACCAGGCTCGGTACTTTCTATAATCAGCGTTGCTTTCCATAGTGTCCCTGTGGGAACCGGCTATTCTGTCCACTCCTCCAGATCGGCCAGCGCTTCTTCCAGATCCGCTTTGTGGCTATTTTTGAGAAATGGCCGCGAGCGGAACTCCGATACCACCCAGCTCATCATTTCGACAGCCTCTTCCCTGTCGGAGGTATCCGGAATATCGATGACACCCTCGTAGTAGTAGTGCTTTTCGAGTACATCGGTCGTCTTTCTGAACTCCTCCGCCTTGGACCGCGCCTCTTTTTCCCTTTTTCGTTCGCTCCAATCACGCTCCCACAACGATCTTGCCAGCTCCATGTAAAATGAGAGTTTGATCTCATTTGCGTCGCCTGCTTCGAACTCGGCCCGCTGGGCATCCACCGCCTTTCTGGCAAATGAGACCGATCTGTCGGAATTGCCGAATGAAATCGGTCTTCCCGGCACTTTGCGGTACATGATACCTAGAACATAATATGAATCGGGATGAGCAGGATAGATGGAAATCGCCTGATGCAAGAGATCACGCATCGGTTTGGCCTTGAACAGAGAGTTAAAAATGCCCTTTACCTCTCCCCACCGGCCGATGTTTGCTGATTTCCAGTAATACCCCCAGTAGCTGTTGGAGTTGAGCTCTATCGATTTGTCCGCGTAACCTTCACCTTCAATGAACGTCTCGAGCAGCACGTCTTCCGATGCGCCTTCCTGCTCGAGCAAATCGCCGATTTCCAGAGTTGTACGGGCAAGCCGCCAGTAGAGGTGCGCCTTTTCCATGCGGTCCCGGGTGAATGAGATTGCGCTTTGGATGAACTCCTTGTTCTCCTGGTGCCGTTCTTCCTCATGCAACCGATCGGCTTTCTCTACAGTGGTTTCCGCGAAAACGACTCCCACAGAGAGTACCAGAACACCCAAGCAGAAAAAAAGCTTCTTCATCGTCAGCCCCTGTTCCGTCCATTTTTTGATCTGATTGCCTGCATCATAGGTTCATATCGATTAATCTGTCAACGATAAATCCTTCGGTTCGTATGCCGAGGTGTAGCGTTCGAGCGACTCTGTTACCATGTAGTAGATATTTGAGGCGTTCCAAAGAGTGAATCCCGATGCATGGGATGCGAGCACGCCGTCGAGCTGACGTGCAAGGTAGGCTGTGTACTCTGGCGTTTCGAATCTTCTCTCTCCGCCGATGAGAAACGCCTGCACATACGGTCTGATGGTGCAACGGCTGCCGACATGCGCGGCGGCGTTATTCGAGCCGTTTGAGTAGATCTTCTCCGCGCGCTCGGCAAAGTCCAGCTCGCCCAAAAACGCACCGGGAAAGTGGGAAGGGTAGAACATGGGACATATCACATCGACATAATCGGCAACCATGTCGATATTCTGGCCGATCCAGCCTCCCATCAGATACCACGCGTTGAACCCGTACAGATCGGCGCTGATCGGTATCTCGAGATGTTCCCTGGCGATCACGAGAAATGACTCGATTGCATCGGCCCGGCTCATCCCATCCCGCCGGTGCCTGAAGTGGATACGCGAGGTGTCGCCGTCGGAAGGAAACCGGATATAGTCGAACTGAATCTCATCCACGCCACGCGCGGCAAGCTCTTCCGCTATTGCGATGTTGTATCGCCAGACAAACTCTGCATATGGGTCCACCCAGAACTCACGTTGCTCGTATTTTGCGTTCCCGTCTTTTTCAGAGCCTGAAACATGAATCATGTTGGCCCACGGGGCTTCGGCCTCTCCGTCCCAGACGGCGTAGGCGTTCTCGTCATAGGCGTAGAGTTTGGGATCCTGGAAGACAACGATTCTTCCCACGACGTATATCCCGGCGTCGTGAGCCCGGCTGAGCAACTCATCAAGATCGAATATCCCGGCCACCGAACCGATCCTGGCGGAAGCCGCGTTTCTCGCATCAAAGGTCACCCTTCCAAAGTCGTCCTTCATATCGACCACGATAGAATCCATGCCGTTTGCCTTGAGAAGCTCGAGATGTGCCTCGAGTTTTTCCCCGAAAGTCCATGCCGGGTTGACGTATATACCGGTCCGGCCGGAGGAGGTACTTCTGCGTGCGGCTTCCGCCTCCGAACGGATG
>CAZHXC010000229.1:0-2500 GCA_964536145.1 uncultured Spirochaetales bacterium
AGCGGTCACGCTCGAAGTGACGGATTACAGGAACAGGGAAGCGGCAAACCGGCAGCCCGGAGATAGTAGTGGTAGGAGCAATGGTGAAAACTACTCCGGCAATGCGGGAAAAGGTGATACGGTGATGGAGCGGTCCGCCGGTGTCGATGGAGAGGGAGATGGCGCGCAGATCAGGCTTGTGAGAAGCTGGGCGAACGGCGGCGAATTGAGCGAGCCCGCGGCGAGAGGCACGAGAAACGGAGGTTTTGCCACATATGTACGGGACGCGGTGAACCCTCAGATAATAAAGCAATCAGGGATCATCCTCCGGAACAACAACCGGGGAGAGATTCGTCTTGTGCTGCAGCCCGAGCACCTTGGAAGGGTTCGGCTGAGGATACAGCTCGATGATAACAGGCTCTCAGGCAGGATCTTCGTGGATTCAACTTTTGTCAAAGAGTCTTTCGAACAGAATCTCTCATCGCTGTATCGAGCTTTTAAAGACAGCGGATACGAAACGAGCGAGTTTGAGGTGCTTGTGGACTCAGGCGAGCAGAAAAACTCGGCGGAAAGCTCGCCTGAAGGTACGCGCGAAGGGCAGCGCGGTAGATATGTGGAGGCTGCGGTAAAAACCATTCAGCAACTCGATGATGCCGTGCCGATACTAGAACAGGCAGGCTTAAGCGATCTTGTTAATCTGGTGGTATAAGGAGCTAACATGGAGATAAACTTGATGTCCGCCGAACAGACGGCGCGAACACAAATGCAGGCTGACGCATTCAATAAGTCGTTGGGAGACCTGGATGTAAGCCAGGCGCTGGGTAAGGACGATTTTATGAAGATCCTCATCACTCAGCTTACCCATCAGGATCCAACAGCACCGATGAAGGATACTGAGTTTATCGCGCAGATGGCGCAGTTTTCCACTCTCGAGCAGATGACCAATATGACTCAGGATTTCAGCAAGCTCGCGGGAATCCTTTCGACAAGCCAGGCTCTTGGTTTGTTGGGGCGGACGGTGGAGCTGTTTGACGGAGAAAATATGATAACCGGTGTCGTGGAGGAAGTTTCCGGGAGGGAAACACCGTTAGTACTGGTGAACGGTAGATATTACGACTTCGAACGAGTCGAAAAGATACGGGAATAAGGAGTTCGACCTATGATGCGATCATTGTTTTCAGGTGTTTCCGGACTGCAGAACCATCAAGTCAGGATGGATGTGATAGGCAACAACATCTCGAATGTAAATACAATCGGATTCAAGAAGGGGAGGGTCAATTTCCAGGACCTGCTCTCTCAAACGCTGCAGGGCGCGGCGAGGCCCACACAGGAGCTGGGGGGTGTGAACCCGAAACAGGTTGGACTGGGCATGAACGTAGCGTCGATAGACACGATCCACCTGCAGGGTTCGCTGCAAACCACCGGTAAAGTTGACGATCTGGCGATTACCGGCAACGGGTTCTTTGTCCTCGCCTCCGGTGACGAGACGCTCTACACCAGAGCCGGCGCCTTTGGGCTTGATGAGAACGGCACCCTGGTAAATCCGGCGAACGGGATGCGCGTACAGGGGTGGATGGCACAAACGGTGGCGGGAGAGCAGTTCATCAACACCGCCGCGGATGTTGAGGACCTCATTATCCCCATAGGATCGAAGGACCCGGCGGCCGCCACCACGGAGGTGTTTTTCGCGAGTAACCTTGATAAAAACGCACCGGTCATCCTGCCAGGCTCAGGGCCCGATGTAGTGCAGGAAGGTACCTGGACCGTCGACAAGGACATCTATGACGCATTCGGCATCGAGCACACCTTGAGGATAAGCTTCACCAAGGTTCCCGGAATAGCCAATCAGTGGCAGGCCGAGGTAACCGTAGATCCTGAGGCCGAAGCCGATGCAAACACGGTTGTGGACGTAGGGGCGGCAAACAATCTGACAAACCTGTTCACCGTTGAATTTGATAACCTTGGACGGATCTCACAGCTCATCGACGCGCAGGGTGATGTGGTAGACACCGGCGAATTGCTTGCTCAAGTCTCTTTTGACGTAGTCGACACAACTCCCGATGCGGCGGGAGCGCTTGTCAGACAGACTGTGGATCTGAACCTTGGAGAGGTCGGCAGTTACACAAATGCGATGACACAGTTTGGCGAGCGGTTTTCCACAAAAGCATACAGCCAGGACGGGTATACCATGGGGTATCTCGAGAGCTACAATATAGATCAGTCAGGGATTATTACGGGAATCTATTCAAACGGTACAAAGAGGACGATCGGCCAGGTTGCGTTGGCTGCATTCACCAATCCCGGCGGACTCGAAAAGGCCGGCGAGAGCACCTATGCGGAGACAAACAACTCCGGTGAAGCCTTGATCAGCGAATCCGGTGTTGCAGGCATGGGGAAAGTTGTTTCGGGTGCTCTCGAGATGAGTAACGTAGACCTCGCCGAACAGTTTACAGACATGATCGTCACGCAGCGGGGATTTCAGGCAAACTCGAGGACGATTCAAACAAGCGATCAAATGTTA
>CAZHXC010000229.1:2510-6099 GCA_964536145.1 uncultured Spirochaetales bacterium
TGACACTTAAGAGGTAAGTGTGTATAAGAGGTAAATGATAGAGGTAACAGGACTGGGAGGGAAGGTCTTCTATGTTAACCCACATCTGATAGAGTACATCGAGACGAACCCGGACACTACATTGATCATGACCTCAGGAAAACGGCTGGTAGTACAGGAGAGCTATCAGTCGATTTTCACTAGTATAGTGGAATATCGCAAGCTCATTGGAGCTTTCAAGAACGAGGAGTAGTTTGCATGGATCTGGGAACAATAGCAGGACTAGGCGCCGGAGTTGCCCTGATCGTCATGTCTATCTTGACGGCCGGCGGGCAAATCGGCGCATTCATACATATACCCTCATTTCTTATGGTTATCGGTGGTTCCTTCGCAGCAATGCTCGTTGCAAATCCAATGAGCAGAATGCTCGGCATCGTCAGGTATATCAACATCATCCTGAGAGTACCAAACTACGAGGAAGAACGGATCATCTCGAGCCTCGTGAACTTTTCCGAAAAGGCTCGACGGGAAGGGCTGCTCGCCCTTGAAGATGATCTCGAAGAGGTGGAAGATGAGTTCATGCGCAAGGGGATCCAGCTTGTCGTTGACGGAACGGACCCGGACATAATAAAGAGCGTTCTCTACAACGATCTGAACCAGCTGCAGACGCGCCATGGTGTGGGTATCACGCTGTTCGACAACTGGGGTAAGATTGCTCCGGCTTTTGGTATGATCGGAACGCTCGCCGGACTGATATCGATGCTTGCCAACCTGGAGGATCAGTCATCTATCGGTCCAAACATGTCACTTGCACTTATTACAACGATGTATGGAGCAATTCTCGCCAACCTGGTGCTCATTCCCATAAAGATCAAGCTCGAAGACCGGGACGCGGCGGAGACGCTGTTGAGAGAAATTATGATAGAAGGGATCCTCTCCATACAATCGGGCGACAATCCACGGATACTGGAGGAAAAACTGCTTTCATTCCTGCCGCCGGTACGAAGAGAAGCGGTCCGGCAGGAATCGGCACGTGAGTAGGTACGGGGCCGGATATGGCTGAGACGAGAAAGAAAAAGAAATGTCCGCCTGAAGGCGCGGCGGACTGGATGCTCACATACGGCGATATGGTGACGCTTTTGCTCACCTTTTTCGTCATGTTGTTTACGGTTTCTGAGGTGGATGAGCACAAGCTTCAACTGATTATAGCGGCGTTTTCCGGACTGGGAATACTCGAAGGGGGCAATACCCTCGAACCCGGGGAACTCGCGGAGATGGGGCATACGATCATGGCACTCCCATCGCAAGAGCGGGGCCGTGCGCTGGACACGGCACGGGAAGAAGCGATTTCGAAGTTCCAGCCGGAGATACAGTCGAAAGATGTTCGTGTTACGGTTGACGAGCGTGGTCTGGTGATATCACTCGCCGCTGACTCGTTTTTCAGAGAGGCGAGTGCGGAGGTCGATATAGAGGCAAGTCGTAACCTTCTGCAGCGGATCGTCGGATTGTTGAGGACACTGCCGGAGAGCAATTTTGCCATCGAAGGGCATACTGATTCGGTACCAACCGATCCGGATGGTGAGTTTGCAACCAACTGGGAGCTCTCTACCGCGAGGGCTACCAACGTATTGCACTACCTGGTTGACTTAGGAGCTGACGAGGACAAGTTTCAAATCCGTGGATTGGCGGACACCATGCCGCTGGCGAGCAACGAAACAAGGGAGGGAAGGGCGATGAACAGAAGAATCGACATCGTGATTCTCTCGGAGGGGCACTTGTAAGCGGCAATACCGGAGTGCGCGCACGGAGCGCACCATCGGTGGCGGGAGGCGCATTGAAGAGGGCACATTTTTTTGATAAATTCTATGTAGAATTTGGAGCAGACCATGGGCGATGAAGAGAGTTTTTTGGATGAGGATGTAACCGTTGGTCAGGACTCGGAAGTAGGCCAAAAGGTAGGGTTCCTCCCCGCGTTGATCTTGAAAATACTCAAATGGGCGGCGGTGGTTGTCGCTGCGGTAATTTTCATCGTCACCGTTGTTGTTATCACCATGCGGATTATGAATCAGGGAAGACCTTCAGGTAGCGTCCCGGTGGTCTCTCCGGCTTATTCGGCGGCGCCACCCACCTACTCTTACTATCGGAACTTTGACGATATCCGTACGAGAACGGCGGACGAGGTCCCGTATACGGTTGTTGCGAAGGTTGCTCTCGGATATGAAGAAGGAAACAAGAGCATTCAAAACGAGCTGGTGGCCAGGACCACGCTACTGCAGCATGTCATCAGGAGCTATTTCTCCAGCAAGACCGCGGCCGAGCTGCGGGATGAAAGCGTTGTGCTCCAGGAGCTCCTCCAGGAGGTAAACGCGGTCATGACCAGCGGAAAGATACGGCAGGTGTTATTGCTTGATTACAATATTATCGCGATGTAGCAAGGCGAAGGAGACTACGGGAAGAGGATGAACGAGGTTCTATCACAGGACGAAATAGACCAACTACTCACGGCGATCTCAACGGGCGATATCGAGACCGAAGAAGTCAGCCAGGCCGCAGACCAGCGGAAGATCAAGATCTATGACTTTAAACGTCCTGACAAGTTCTCGAAAGAACAGATCAGAACCATATCGATCATGCACGAGACTTTCGCGCGGTTGACCACAACCGCCCTGTCGGCGTCTCTCAGAACACTGGCTCACGTACATGTCGCTTCGGTGGATCAGCTGACCTATGAGGAGTTCATCAGGTCGATACCAAACCCTACAACCTTGGCGGTCATCAATATGGATCCGCTCAAGGGGATGGCGCTTCTCGAGATCGATCCCTCGGTAACGTACACCATCATAGACAGGCTGTTCGGGGGCCAGGGGGAAGGCGCCAAAATAAATCGCGAACTGTCGGAGATAGAGGCGGCGGTTATCGAGAGCATCATCGTGCGGATTCTCGGCAACATGCGTGAGGCCTGGTCCACGGTTATAGATCTCCGGCCCAGGCTCGGTCAGATAGAGACAAACCCCCAGTTCGCCCAGGTGGTGCCTCCTACAGAGATGGTGGTGCTTGTAACCCTCGAGACAAAGGTAGGGGAAGTCGAAGGCATGATGAACTTCTGTATTCCCTACATCACCATCGAGGCGATAGTAAGCAAGCTGACCGCGCAGTACATGTATTCCACCGTTCGCAGGGGAACGACAACCGAGAATATGCATGTGTTACGTGAACAGCTCAATACGGTGGCCATGCCGGTGGTGGCGGAGATCGGTACCATGCAGATCACCATGAGGGATGTGCTCTCGCTCAGGAAGGGAGATGTCATAAGGCTCCAGGACGTGAGGGTGAATGATCCGATGGTGATAAAGGTAGGAAACATCGCAAAGTTCAAATGCAAACCGGGCATGGTAGGCAACAAGGTGGCTGTGCAGATAACCGAACAACTCGAAGAGGTGAGAAGCGAGGAGTTTGAGGAACTCACGGCGGAAGGAGAGGAGTAATATGAGTGACGGATCGTTATCACAAGACGAAATAGATGCACTACTACAGGGAAGCGATGATCGACTCGTTGCCGAAAGAAGTATTCGAGGTAGAGTTCTGCGCGGCCGCCTCGCTTCTGGTTCGA
>CAZHXC010000230.1:0-6093 GCA_964536145.1 uncultured Spirochaetales bacterium
CCCCCCGTCTTTGGTAACCACCGAACCCGGTGGTACCGATTTTGTAATAAACGAGTTACCGCCGATAATCGAACCTTTCCCGATAACCGTCTCACCGCCGAGTATCGTCGAGTTTGCGTAGATGATCACATCGTCTTCTATGTCAGGGTGTCGCTTCTGGTTCCTCCGCGGAGCGCCGTTCGTGTCGAAGGGAGAACGGGCACCGAGGGTGACGCCTTGATAGATCTTGACGTTTCTTCCGATTCTGCAGGTCTCACCGATCACCACACCGGTACCGTGATCTATGAAGAATCCGGGTTGAATTTGCGCTCCCGGGTTAATATCAATGCCGGTACGGGAGTGAGCCCGTTCGGACATTATCCTCGGGATCACGGGAACACCCTGGCTATAGAGGTTGTGAGCTAACCTGTGTGTGGCAATTGCGTCTACGAACGGGTAGCTCATGACAATTTCATCGAGGGAATATGCGGCAGGGTCACCCTCGAGAGCCGACTTGATATCTTCCACGAGCACTCCTCGTATCTCGGGAAGCGATTCGATAAAGTTGACAAGCGTCTGTCTAGCTCTGTCGGTGCAGTCGCGTTTTTCCTTGTCTTCATGGAGGAGCTTATACTCAAAGACCATGTTGAGGTGTCTGAACAACCTTCTCGAAATGTGCCTGAGAAGATCGTGGAGATAAAACGTAATCTCGGTAACGGCCACGCGCTCCTTGCCGTAGCATCCGGGAAACAAAACGGCTAACAGATCATCGAGCACTTCAATCACTTCAGTGCACACCGAGAGGCCGAAATAACCTCGTTCCTCAGCGTGATACTTCGTTGAAATACTCTCTTCGAGCCTCTTCACGGTATCCGGCATTTTTGCGTTCAGCCATTCATTCAAGTCGGTCATACTATCTCCGTTCGTTCTCCGGGCATATCGGACAAAAACGCTCGAAATCTATCCAGTTTATGTGAAACCTGGATTTTGGTGTTCTTCCGCGCGGGTAGGTCGTAATCGTGCCTTTGTCGAGCACCGGTTCAATTTTTTTCCACGAAATCTCGGTTTCCTCGGCACTGACGAAGAGTGTCCTGTTTCCTTTGAGCGCGTCGAGCAGAAGTATCTGATAGGCCTCGGGTATTTCTCCGGCAAACGAGTCGCCGTAGCAGAACCTCATGCTCGAGCGGGTAATCCGAGATTCATTTCCGGGTATTTTGCTCGAAAGATCCACGATGATTCCCTGAGAGGGCTGTATTTGAAAGATAATAGTATTCGACTCGAGGCTTCCATCGCTGTTAAACAAGAGGCGCGGCAGATTCTTAAACTTGAATCCTATCTCTGTGCCTTTCCTGTGGAGGGCTTTTCCCGCGCGTATGTATATCGGCACACCGTTCCATCTGAAGTTGTTGATCCTGAGCTCCATTTCGGCATAGGTCTCGGTCTGTGAACCCGGCGCTACTCCCTCTTCATCTAAATAGCCTTCGTATTGCGCCCTGTGGCACTCTTTCACTTCAATAGCCTTGAGGACGTTTATTTTCTGGGTCCGGATGTCATCGGCATCGAGGCTCACCGGCGCTTCCATGGCGAGCAGGGAGAGCATCTGCATGAGATGATTCTGCACCATGTCTCGTATCATACCGGCGCTGTCAAAATAGGCTCCACGATCCTCAACTCCTATCTGCTCAAACGCGTTTATCTGAATAGATTCTATGTAGGCCGAGTTCCAAACCGGATAGAAAATCGAATTGGCAAATCTGAACACCAGGATGTTCTGGACCGCCTCCTTTGCGAGGTAGTGATCTATTCTGAATATTTGAGATTCCTCGAAGTAGCGGCTAAGCTGACGGTTGAGCTCCCGGGCCGTTTCATAATCGTATCCAAAGGGTTTTTCTATGATGAGCGTCGTGTTTTCACTGAAGCCTTCCTGATAAAGCCGCTCGGCGGTGTCTGCGTATACTTTCGGTGGGAGCGCGAAGAAGAATATGTACCGGTCAAACCTGCCGAGCGAGTCAATGTAAGATTTCAAGCCCTCCAGACCGATGTGATAGGAGAGCAGACGGCGGAAGGAGCCCTCCACGCCAAAGCTGTCTCTGAACTCTTCATCGCTCATTTCCGTCCTGCCCGAGCCGACAATCCTGATCGAATCATCGATATGCTCGTTTTCATACAGGACCGAGAGTGCGGGAATCAGCTTCCGATGCGTGAGGTCCCCTGAGGCGCCAAGTATCACTATAACGGAGTTTTTTACGGTCATCGCGTTCAATTTTGTCCCCTCAGCATCATGTCAAGGCGTACAGTAGAGCGATCTCTTTTTTCCACGCGTCCGGGTCGGGTGTCTCGAGGATAAACGGAAGTTCATCAAGCCGCTTGTCCTTCATGATGTTCTCAAAGGTTTCTAAACCGATAAGCCCTTCTCCGATTTTCTCGTGTCTGTCCTTTCTGCTCCCAAGCTCCACCTTGGAGTCGTTCAGATGCATCGCCTTCAAACGGCTCAAGCCTACTATAGTGTCGAAACTTTCGATAGTGTCGGCATAGGCTTCTCGGCTTCTCAAATCGTAACCTGCGCCAAAGAGATGGCAGGTATCAAGACAGATTCCCACTCTGCCATCTCCTTTTGATTCTTCTAGGAGTTGCACGAGCTGCTCAAATGTGTATCCGACATGCGCCCCCTGGCCCGCGGTACCTTCCACAAGGAGAATGACGTTTTTACTTTCTGCAAGTATGTTTCTCATCCCCTCCGCGATGAGGGCAATTGATTCTGCTTCTTCTATTTCACCGAGGCCACTTCCCGGGTGGAAATTAAGAAGCTGTAACCCGAGTTTCTCAACCCGACGCGCCTCATCGAGAAGAGCGGTAAGGGCTTTTCTCCTCTTTCCGGGGTCCGGATTGCCGATGTTTATCAGATAGCTCGAGTGCACAACCACGTGAGCCGGATCTATTGCTGCGGCCTGTAGTCCGCCCCTGAAGGCGGCGGCGCTTTCAGGGGTAAGCTCCGGGGCATTCCACTGCCTCTGGTTTTTTGTGAACATCCCAAGAGCCTTAGCACCGATGTTGAGCGCACGAGCCGGTGCAGTTTCAACTCCTCCGCTTATGCTCACGTGAGCGCCGATGTATTTCATATTCCCCTATAATATAGAGATGGGGATGAGAAGAGGTCAAACGCGCATGCTACCGTAAGCCGACGCCGGAGCTTGCCACTGACCGGCGCCTGTTCTTTCGTTGATTTCGCTCCTTGCATGCCGTACCTTTTACCGTGTGAATAACAGGGTTCTCCTTATTGAAGACGATCCGGAAATTGCGGAGATTGTTGAGTTCAACCTGAAGGACCTCGATCTCACGAGCGACCGCGTTTCCGACGGGAAAACAGGACTCGAGCACGCTCTTGAAGAAGAATACTGTCTTATTGTTCTGGATCTGATGCTTCCCGGGCTCGACGGATTTACCATTTGTAAACGGATACGCGAACACGATCGTGATACGCCAATTCTCATGCTTACCGCAAGATCCGAGGAGGTGGACCGCGTGGTTGGTCTCGAGATTGGTGCCGATGATTATCTGACCAAGCCTTTCAGCGTCAGGGAGATGGTTGCCCGTGTAAAAGCACTGCTTCGCCGTTCGGCGAGAAACACCGGGGAGAAAGAGGGAAACGGAGGAGTGATCACCGTCGGCGCCCTTACCCTTGATGAAGAAAAGCGCAGGATGTATCTGGATGGAAACAGTGTGGATTTGACCGTAAAGGAATTCGATCTTCTCTCCCTTTTTATGAAGAATCCCGGGCGCGCTTACAGCCGAACAGATCTTCTCAATCTCGTTTGGGGATACAGGTTTGAAGGATATGAGCATACGGTGAATACCCACATTAACCGGCTGCGGAGAAAAATAGAGCAGGACCCGTCAAACCCGTTGTATTTGATAACGGTCTGGGGCATCGGTTACCGTTTTGCAGAAGCTTCTGAATTGACCGGGAAAGACCGATGAACCGGTTTTTCAGATCTTTCTATTCGAGGCTTTCGGTGATTTTTCTCATATTGATTCTCGCGCTTGGCGCCGCCAGCCTCTTCATTGCATTTAACGCCGCGGGTCATCTGTTTGATAAAGTAGAGCAGCTTTTGAACAGGGATTACGCTGAAAGCATAGCTGAAGAGATTCAGCCTATCGTCAAAGACGGCTTGAACATGCAAGAAACCGCAAGTGCCATACACTACATGATGGTGCTAAACCCGATGGTAGAGATATATCTTGTCGACAACACCGGGTCTATTGAGGCTTATTTCACTCATCCGGAAGAGGAGATTGTGCGGGAGAGTATCGACACCGCTCCCCTCGAGGAATTCGTTCGGTCTGACGGAAGGAAGTTGATTCTCGGGGAGGATCCGCGTACAGCCGGAGAAAGAAAGCCGTTTTCAGCCGCCGGTCTTTCGATGGGGGATGAAGAAGGTTTTGTATACGTGATTTTGCGCGGACAGGGGTATGACGAGTCTCTCGAAGAGCTCCGCAGCAGTTACTACCTGAGAACCGGCCTCACTACCTTTCTGCTTGCGTTGTTGCTCACGTTGATTGTCGGGTTTTTTCTGTTTTTTGTTGTTACACGACGGTTGCGGCGGTTGAGCTCGGCCGTTCGGGCATTTGAGCAGGGCGACCTGGACTATAGGGTAATGGTAAAGGGACGCGATGAGCTCGGCTCTCTCGGCAAAGCGTTTAACGATATGGCCGCTTCGGTAAAATCCGCTCTCGAGGCGTTGCGGATTGCAGAGAACCAACGCAAAGAGCTCATCACCAATATCTCTCACGATCTGAAAAGCCCGCTGACTTCAATCAGAGGCAATCTGGAAACCGTGATTCTCAAGGGTGATACCCTTCCCTTCGCCGATCAGAAAAGGTACTTGGAGACGGCCTTGAAGAACGTTTCAGGTTTTCAGGAACTGGTTGAAAGACTCTTTGATCTGGTCAGGCTGGAAACCAGGCAGATCGAGCCTCACCTGGAACCGATTGATATCGCCGACCTGGTGCAGGATGTGGTTTTGAAACATCAGCCACAGGCGATCGAGAAGGGCATCACGCTTCGTTCCGAGCTTTCTTCAGGGCTCCCGGCGGTTTTGGCGGACATCGGGATGATCGAACGTGTGCTGACAAATCTGATAGAAAACGCCGTTCATTTTACTCAGGCCGGCGGAACGGTCGAGATCAAACTGAACCCGACTGAAAACGGTGTACGCATAAGCGTTGCCGACAACGGAACCGGAATTTCACCGGAAGACCTTCCCCATATTTTCGAACGGTTTTACCGGGCTGACAAGGCGAGAGATCGTGCTGTTCCGGGAACCGGACTCGGTCTCGCTATCGCGAATGAGATCATCCGTCTCCATGACAGCACTATAGAGGTGGAGAGCAGACCGGGGGAGGGTGCGAGTTTTTCATTTTACCTGGAAACCGGCACCGGGGCTCATTCACCGCCGACCCGGGCCGTTTAAGTATTGTTACACATATATACAAATTTTGTGATACTTTTGTGACTTTTTATACGTACATTATCCGCGGAGGTCGCGGATATGAAGTTTACTATTTTTGTAATGATGATCGGTGGGGGTACCACTATGGTCCTCCATAACGTAGTGCCTGAGGCGGAAATCTGAAATGATTGTGCTCCTGGCTTTCGCATTTTTGTCCGGCATAATAACGATTCTATCTCCGTGTATCCTGCCGGTCCTCCCGATCGTTCTGTCGGGAACCACCGGTGGAGGCAAAGCCAGGCCGTATGGAATACTCGCCGGATTTGTGGTGAGCTTCACCGCCTTTACCCTTGCACTTTCGGCGCTTGTGAGAGCCACCGGTATTTCGGCTGACGCGCTTCGTATAGTGGCGGTTGTAATTATCGCGTTGTTCGGCCTGGTGTTGCTCGTTCCGCAGTTTGCAGCCCTCTTCGAACGGTTTGCTTCCAGGTTGGCCCGGTTGGGAGATCGAATCGGGAGCTCGGCCAGGAAGGTAGAGCGTGCTGAAAAAACGGTTGGTGCATCCGGCGAGTCGGCGGTCAGGCTTTCCGCAGGCGCGTCAGGAAAACCGTCCGGCAAGCCGGTGACCGGCGGTTTCCTCACCGGATTACCCGTGGGATTGAGT
>CAZHXC010000231.1:0-6089 GCA_964536145.1 uncultured Spirochaetales bacterium
TACGATAGCTTTGCGGCACTACTTTTTCTTTTCCTCAGATTTCTCCGATAACCGGACGCGAGAACCACACTCCTGCATATACTCGATGAGCAAGTCTGCCATGCTCTTACCGGAGAGCGCAGCAAAAGCCCGGAACCGCTTCAGCACATCATCTGGAATGTTCTTGATGGTCAAGGTTTTCACTCTGGGACTATAAGACAATTCGATAATCTAATGGAAGCTCGTTGGCTCCAGCTCGTGGATTACGGCGGGTATACGTTAGTGTCTTCGCCAGGAGCGGTATCGAAATTTGGATTCTATTTTTAGGGCAGCGTAATTTCCTCTACTATTTATTTTGCCGATAACGGTAAAGCGAAAACATCTTGCGGCTTCTACATATGGTGTCCTAAGGCAAAAAGTAGTTTACTAAGCACTATATGTTGTGTATGATTTGCATAACATCATTCCAACGGGTGAAAACACCTAAGAAATCGAAGCATATTGACGTAATGAGTGGACTTGATAAAGCATTATCAGAATTGCGTTCCGTTCTCACTGATTTTGAAAAGGCAAGCCTATCGCCTGAAATTAGGACAAGAGTACTAGCGCTATTACCGGCTTTCTCATCCCTCCGGAAACTTGGGAAAAGCCTGATCCCGGACGGTTTATCACTTTCAGCTAGGGAACGGCTATTGACATATTTTCTTGCATATCCAAGAACCGTGCTAAATGAAAAAGAGCTTGCCCTTGTTGCAGGAATCAGTGAGTGGGCGCGACGTGTTAGAGAATTGAGAGTCCAGTTCGGCTGGAAAATCATCACCGGTGTGACGGCTAAACAGATGCTTGCAGAAGGTGAGTTGGAAGAAACCGACGTTGGGTTAGAGAACTTAGGACCAAAGAACTACATGTTATTAGAAACTGATCAGGATCGTGATGCAGCACATAGATGGAATATCGCAAATGATATACGCAAAAGCTCCGGCGGTAGTAAAGAGAAAATACTGAAATACCTTAGGAAAAACGTCGGTAAATCGGTCACCGGAGAGGAGCTTAGCTACGTAGCCAAGGATAAATCCGAATGGGCTCGTAGAGTTAGAGAACTCAGAACGGAAGAAGGATGGCCAATAACGACCAAAATGTCGGGAAACCCTTCTCTTCCGGTTGGCGTATATGTCTTAGAGCGCGATCGACAAGCTCCCGCTCATGACCGCCACGTCCCGGAACCCATACGGCGACGGGCTCTGCGCAGGGACGAATATGAATGCCAAAAGTGCGGGTGGAATCACAATCTCTGGAACCGAGATGATCCGCGATTTCTCGAATTACATCACATTGTCCATCATGCGCGAGGCGGCACAAATGAATTGGAGAACCTTATTACGTACTGCAATGTGTGCCACGACGAATTACATGAAGTAGACAATGAGAAGTGACGTTCTTATAGTACATAAAGAGGTTGCGAGTGGCTAAGAGCTTGAAGTTCATCGATCTTTATTCCGGCGCCGGCGGTCTTTCTTTAGGCTTTGACTGGCTATCCGATTTTCCTTTTGAACCGGTTTGGGCCAATGATTTTAACCAATACGCGGTTGACACTTACAATAAAAATTTCGAATGCTGTTGCGTTGCGGGCGATATCGTAGATATCTTGGATGATCCTCAAATTGAAATACCTCCAGCCGACTTGGTTATCGGGGGTCCACCATGCCAAGGTTTTAGTTTGCTCAACAAAAAAAGATCAGATGATCCGCGTAAGAAATTGTGGATTCCGTTTATGGAAGTATTGGATCGATCTAAAGCCTCAATGTTTGTAATGGAAAACGTACCTCAACTTCTAGGGTCGTTAGAACACCAAGAAATACTTTCCTGGGCCAAAGAAAGACGCTTTTTCGTCTGGTCCGGTTTGGCGATAGCTGCCGATTACGGAGTTCCTCAAACCCGAAAACGAGCATTTATTGTCGGATCTCGGTATATGGATCCCAAACAATTCTTTCCGTCGCCGCGAACTCATTATGATCCTGCGAAAGTGCCGAATCAATTCTCCTTGTTTGACGGAACTTATACTCAGGATGCACTTCCTTGGCGAACTGTTCGTGACGCAATAGGCGATTTGCCACAGCCGGAAAGCACGGAAATTAGAGCCGAAAAGCCACCGCTGGATCTACACTTCGGTAGAAATCCAACCGCAAAAAGCGTTGCCCGGTATAGGGCTATCCCAAACGAAGGCATGAACAGATTTGATCTGCAGAGAATTGCTCCTGAGTTAACACCGCAGTGTTGGATAAAAAAACAATCCGGTGGTACCGATCTATTCGGTAGGCTTTGGTGGAACAGACCCGCGGTCACTATAAGAACGGAGTTCTTTAAGCCGGAAAAGGGCCGCTATCTTCACCCGGAACAGCACAGACCTATTACGCATAGAGAGGCGGCGAGATTCCAGAGTTTTCCCGACAATTTCATATTTACCGGTACTAAAATCGAAGTTGCGCGTCAAATAGGGAACGCCGTCCCGCCGCTCCTGGCGAAAGCCGTCGCCGACGAGGTTTACAAGATGTGGTCTTCTTCTCAAAATGAAGATCAAGATGGATATTTTTCCCGAGAAGAAGAGACGCGAGATAATGTCTCGAGTCAAAAATCGAAATACGCGGCAAGAACTGATTGTGAGATCGGTCCTCCATCGGCTCGGTTATAGATTTCGAATCCATCGAAAAGATCTCCCGGGAACACCTGACATAGTACTTCCTAAATACAAGACCGTGATTTTTGTAAACGGCTGCTTTTGGCATGGACATCAGTGCTCGCGTGGTAAATTACCTGATACAAAAGCCGATTTTTGGAAGGCTAAGATTGAAAAGAATATTGCTCGTGACAAAAATAACTATTCTCGATTGGTCGATTTGGGCTGGCACGTGATCACTGTGTGGGGTTGCGAAACTAATTCGGCCGTAAAAACAACACAACTGGCCCACCGTTTATCAAAGGAGCTTTGTCGTCGGCCATAGATCTAATACTATCCCGCAAACAAGCGCTTCCCCGGCCACACTGTTTACAGGAGGTCCTCTACCTGCCGTGAGTGAGAAACTAACGGTCAGATTGGCTACCCGATGTGAGCTTCTCGAGAAGCGCGTTGTAATTATCCGTTCCTTGTTGAAGACGCTGAGGACCATACCGCCTACGGAAACGATATTATTAGATGCTCTCGATTCGCCGATTCGAGATTACGAAGATGCGGTAGTCGAAGTCTCCGGCATGAAAGAAGAGGTCGACTACATAGTATCTCGAGATCTGCAAGATTTCAAACAATCCCGAGTGCCGGCACTCACGGCGGCGGATTATCTTGCCGGAACCGGCATCGATCCCGTTGCTCGATCCGGGACGGGATAACGCCGGCAATAGCCCAAATTACCCTTGACAACCTTCATATTATCATATCATCATACCAATCGCGGCCTATCCGGGCGCCCTGCCGCACCGTCAACAGGCCGATTCTTTTTGTGAAGGAGCCACAGCATGCCCCAATGCCAGGTAATAGATCCAACGGCGGTCAGGAAAAACGGGGTTATCAAAACACCTGATATTCCAATAAACGCATATCAGAAGCGGTTGAAGGACGTAACGCATGAGTTTCCCGCGGATGATCTGGTAACCATGTACCACGACATGCAGCTGATCCGTGAGTTTGAAAACATGGTGCAGGGTGTTCGCACCGTAAAGGAGTACAACGGGGTCTCCTACTCATACACCGGTCCCGCCCACCTTTCGCAGGGCCAGGAGCCCTCGGCCGTGGGTCAGGCGTACGCCCTCGAGCTCGAGGATCACACCTTTGGTACTCACCGGAGCCACGGAGAAGTATTGGCCCGCGGGCTTTCGGCGATACATCGGCTCGACGAGAAGAAACTGCTCTATATTATGGAAGAGTTTCGTGGAGGCGCCCTCCTCTCGAATGTGGAGAAGTTCACCAAAAACCCAAAAGATGTCCGGGAGCTGGCCACCGATTTCCTCCTCTACGGATTCATGACCGAGTTGTTTGGCAGGGAGATCGGTTTTACCGGTGGTTTGGGCAACTCGATGCACGTATTTTTTACCCCCTTCGGCATCTACCCGAATAACGCCATTGTCGGAGGGTCCGCGGGTATCGGTGTCGGGGCGGCGCTCTACAAGCGGCTGACCGGAGAGAAGGGCATCATTGTCGTCAATTCAGGTGATGGTTCGGTGAGTGCCGGGCCGGTCTGGGAAGCGATGCACTTTGCCACCATGGATCAGCTCACTCAATTGTGGGATGAGAAATACCGTGGTGGATTGTCGATTATCTTCAATTTTATGAATAACTGTTACGCGATGAGCGGGCAGACCGCCGGGGAGACCCTCGGCTTTGATGTACTTGCGAGAGTTGGGGCGGCCTTTAACAGTGACGCGCTCCTCTCCGAGCGGATAGACGGCTGGAATGTCTTTGCGGTAATTGACGCCTTCCGGCGGAAGAAAGCCGCACTGCTCGAGCGCAAAGGGCCGGTCCTGCTCGACACGCTCGTCTATCGCCACACCGGGCATTCTGTCACCGATCCAAACGCCTATCGGTCGAGGGAGGAGATGAATCTCTGGATGGGTGCAGACGGTCTTACAGAGTACAGAAATGAGTTAATCGATGAGAAACTGCTCGATGCTTCACAAGCCGATACGTACTCTGAGGCGCTCAAAGAAAGAATCACCGGTATCCTCCGCCATGCCATCGACGATCAGGAATCCCCGCGGATGGACCTCATCAACAAACCGGATTCCATTGCCCGGTGCATGTTTTCCAACCGGTCGGTCCGGTCGTTCGGGAACGGAACACCGGAAGTTGTCGGCGGGAAGGAGGAGAACAGCCGCGCCAAGAAGATCGCGGGAAAAAGCCGTTATGCATTTGATAAAGACGGAAAACCGGTGTCTGCGCTGAAGGTGTACTCGTATCGGGACGCGATATTCGAGGCCCTTTTGGATAAGTTCTATGAAGACCCGAGCATGATCCTGTACGGAGAGGACGTACGGGAGCACGGCAACTCCTTTGGCGTGCTCCAGGGGCTGTACGAATCGGTGCCCCGCCACCGGCTCTTCAACGCGCCGATTGCCGAGGCGGCAATCGTCTCCACCGCCGTCGGATATGCGATGAGCGGCGGGCGCGCGGTCCCTGAAATTATGTGGTGCGACTTTTTGGGCCGATGCGGTGATGAGCTCTTCAATCAGCTTGCCAAATGGCAGGGGATGAGCGCGGGTATAGTCGAAATGCCGTGTGTGGTGCGCGTCTCCGTCGGCGCTTACTACGGAGCGCAACACTCGCAGGATTGGAGCTCGCTTGCGACACACATACCCGGACTGAAAGTCATATACCCCGCCTCACCGTATGACGCGAAGGGTCTGCTCAATTCGGCACTCTCCTCCACCGATCCTATCATGTTCTTCGAGAGCCAGAAGCTCTACGACAGGGGAGAAATATTCGAGAAGAACGGCGTCCCGAAAGGTTATTACGAGGTGCCGATTGGAACGTGCGGGGTAAAGCGGACCGGCAAAGACCTGACGATTCTCACCATCGGCCCGACGCTCTATCCCGCGTTGGAAGCGGCCAACGAGCTTGCGGAGAAATGGGGGTTGGAAGCCGAGGTCATCGACGCCCGCACGCTCATACCCTTCGATTATGAGACGGTGATAGAATCCGTCGGAAAAACCGGCAGAATCGTAATCGTTCATGACGCCTGTGAACGCGGCGGCTATGCCAAAACCCTTGCCGCCAATATCACCGAGTTTACTTTTGATGATCTGGACGCTCCACCGGTCTCACTCGGTTCGCACAACTGGGTATCCCCCTGCCCGGAGCTCGAGCAGTATTTCTTCCCTTCCAAAGATATGATCATCGATGCAATCCACGAACGCATCAAACCGCTTTCCGGTCATACACCGCTTCTGAATATGAGTTTGGAAGAAAAACTCCGGCACGAGAAGCTCGGAATATAGGAGAAGTTCAAGATGGCAGAATATATCCGCATGCCTCAGAAAGGTCTCACTGAAGAGTATGCCTTGTTGGCGGACTGGTATGTAAATACAGGTGACACGGTGGAAGTGGGCCAACCGCTATTCGCTCT
>CAZHXC010000232.1:0-6074 GCA_964536145.1 uncultured Spirochaetales bacterium
TGCCGGGCTAAATTTCTTACAATATAAGCATTTATTTGTAAGCGCCTGATGGGAATCGAACCCACATCATCAGCTTGGAAGGCTGAGGTAATAGCCATTATACGACGGTCGCACAGAATGTCTTACACATACAGAAAATCACGGGAACTGTCAAGGAAACTATTGGCAGGCGAGAACCGGGACAAGAGCTCTACATGAGTGGAGTTTCATAAACGAGAGCTCTTCCCCGTCCCGCCCGTTGATAGTTTTTGGCAATAGGTGTACAAAATAGGTGTCCGGGTTCAACCGAATGTCCGGTGAAAACGGCAAAGTTTTACAATAATTTAGGGAGAATGATGTGGCAAAGTTCAAAGTAGGAGCAGCACAGCCGACCGGCGATTTCGCGAAAATGGTAAACGGCTATGATTTGGAAAGGGAAGCGCTGGACCCGATAGGCGCGGAGATCGTTTACTTCGATTCATCCAATGAAAACGAAATGAAAGAGAAGCTCAGGGACGTGGATGCGGTGATTGGTATGAGGGTTCGCCTCAATCCGGAGGTCATCGCCGCTATGGATAAGTGCAGAATAGTAGCCGGAATGGCTGTTGGATTCGATTATATTGATATTCCCGCAGCAACGAAGGCCGGTATCGTTGTTACAAACGACCCTGACACCTTTATCGAAGAGGTGGCGGATCACACGATGATGCTGCTGCTCGCGTCATGGCGCCGAGCGGTAACCCAGGACCGGATGGTTCGGGAAAACAGGTGGTCGGAAGGACGACGCGAGCTATCACAGTATCCGAGGTTGCGGGGTCTGACTCTCGGATTTGTCTCTTTCGGCAACATTCCAAGGCTGGTATGCAAGCGGGCGAAACCTTTCGGGCTCAACATCCTGGCATTCGACCCGTTTATCCAGGAGCATGTGATGAACGATTACGAAGTGGAGCCTGTCACCCAGCTTATGGAACTGATGGAACGTTCCGATTTTGTCTCAGTTCACGTTCCGCTTTCGCCGGCTACCAAGGGACTGATCGGCGAAGAGCAGTTTAAGGCAATGAAGCCCACCGGTATCATCATCAACACCGGACGCGGTCCTGTAATCGATGAACCGGCGCTTATCAAGGCATTGCAGGAAGGCCGGATCGCCTTTGCAGGTCTTGACGTATTTGAAAAAGAACCTGTGGATTCTGACAATCCGCTTCTGAAGATGGATAACGTGATTCTGTCGGCGCACGTGGCATCAGCGTCCAACCGGATGGCCCGAGAGGCGCGCAGGCGCGTGGGACGCGAGATTGCCTCGGTGCTCCAGGGAAGGAAGCCGTTGTCACCGGTGAATCCGGAGGCTTTAGGCTAATTCATGCCGTCGTGCAACGGTAGTTTTTTCTCGGTTTCCGCCGGCGGTCTGGTCACAACCGACCGCCGGTAAGGGGCCTTTTTCTTCAGGACGGCTGCGCGATAACTCATACGGCTAAAGGAAGGATGGTAGAGATATGGGAATCCGGGGTGAGGTTTATTCAGAGCGATTGTCGGCCGGAACCAGGACATATTTTTTCAATGTCAAGGAGAACAGGGCCGGGGATCTTTTTCTCAATCTGGTTGAAAGCAAAAAACACGGCGAATCGGGATTCGAACGGCATCAGGTCATGATTTTTGAAGAGGATATCGAGTTGTTCAAACATGAGTTTGACAAGGCCGTGGCATTTATAAAGAAAGAAAAAGGATAGGCAGTCACAGAGACCGGATGGTGAAGCTTCTGCGATGTATCGGAGACAAACCGATCTTTCCGCAGATGGAACGATGGGCCGGGGTGGCATATCCTTTGTGAATTTCAAATCCCCAGTCGGGCTCTATCCAGGAATACCGCACCATCCAACGGTCCCGCACAACTTTAGCAACTATCGATGCGGCCATAATTTCAGGAACAGTTGAGTCGCCTTTTATTATTGCCTCACAACTTCCGCGCAGCGGTGGGGTGAATAATCCGTCGACAAGAATCCTGTCCGCAGCCAAAGCAAGATCAGAAAAGGCGCGCTTCATTGCGAGCAAAGTGGCGTTGTGAATATTGATGGCGTCAATCTCTTCTGGCCACGCCCATCCGGCGGCCCATGATGAGTTTCTTATGATGTATTCGAAAGCAAGGTTTCGCTTCTCCGGATTGAGAGCCTTCGAATCCGCGAGCAAAGCGTTATCAAAATGCGGTGGAAGGATAACAGCTGCCGCAGTCACCGGTCCGGCAATCGGCCCACGACCGGCTTCATCGATTCCGCAGATGACGGCCATGGGCCATGCTACTTGAAATATGGAGCAGCTATCAAGGGTTGCTGGTGGCGGCCTACATCAGGAAGGCATGAATGACGCGCTTGACCTAAACAAGAGCTTGTTGTTCAATATAGATAGAGTCCGAAACTGGGAGAGGGCGTGTTTCTCAAGAGTATAGAGTTATTCGGCTTCAAATCGTTTGCCGACAAAGCACATATCGAATTCACAGAGGGAATCTCGGCTCTCCTTGGACCAAACGGCTGCGGTAAAAGCAACGTAGTTGACGCGATAAAATGGGTGCTGGGGGAGCAATCAACCAGGTCTCTTCGAGCTGAGAGGATGGAAGACGTCATTTTTGCCGGTACCGAGGGCCGAAAGGCGCTGAGCGTAGCCGAGGTGAACCTCATCCTTTCCAATGATTCAGGACAGCTCGCGATAGACATGCCGGAGGTCAGCGTTAAAAGAAGGTTGTACCGCTCCGGTGAGAGTGAATACCTGATAAACAACGTTCCCACCAAGTTGCGGGATCTCCGTGAAATTTTCTATGACACCGGTGTTGGGAAATCCGCATATTCGATTATGGAGCAGGGAAGGATCGATCAAATTCTTTCCAACAAGCCGGAAGACAGACGGTACATCTTTGAAGAAGCCGCCGGAATAACGAGATACCGGATCCGTGGCGCTGAAGCCGAGAGAAAGCTTCAGCGTACTGAAGAAAACATGCGGCAGGTCAAGCATATCCTTGCAGAAGTGGAGCGGTCGCACAACACACTCAAAGCACAGGCGGAAAAGACAAACACTTATCGCGAGCTCCGTGAGAAGGCGTATGAAAACGAATTGCGTATAAACCTTCTCAGGTTGAAGAGCTTCCTGGAAACCGAGGAAAAGAAGCAGGATCTGCTCGATGCAAAAAACGAAGAACGCGAAAAGATAAAACAGGCAATAGAAAGCATAAACGAGAATCTGGAAAGCCACCTCGATCAGGTCAATACGATGGAATCGACTCTGATCGAGAGGCAGAAAAAGTTGTACGGGTTGGAGCTCGAAAGCGGTAACTGTGATAGTCAGGCACAGATTCAGGGGGAGAGGATTGAGGATCTGAAGCGGGCCCTCGCAGACCGGACGGAACGTACCCGGGATATCGAGAAAAACATAGCGACGCTCAATACTCAGATTGAAGAGAGGAGCAATGCCCTCTTAGACTTGAACAGGAGAATTGATGAAACCGACAAAAACATCACCTCTTTTCAGACGAGTATAGATGGGGCGCAATCCCGGCTGAGCGAGAATGATCGAGCCATTTCAGAACATCGCCGTAGAACTGATGAGATTGCGCAACGTTTGGAAGAACTGCAATCTGAGCTTGCTGCGCTGTACGATGACATTGTGACTCAGCTCGATACGGGGCTCGAACAGGCAGGTTATTCCTATCAGACAAGGAAAGCTCTCGAGGAGAAGCTCGCAACGAGCTTTGAGTCTCTCAGGATCCATTTTGAAGGGAAGCTGAAACTCCTGCACGATTCACAGGAAATCACATCTACCGCTGAAGGTGATAAGGACAAAATTATCCGGTCGTTTATCCCTTTTCTCGAAGAGACGATCGAACGCACAAAAGAGCTCGAAGAGAGCTACATCAAGTTTCAGGAGCAGGTGCCCGAGTTCCTCGATGAGTTCCTGGCTCCCGAAGGAATTATCACGAAAAAGCGAGAGCTCGACAGATCCGTTAAGGAAGGTCAGGAGAAGGCCGCAGAACACCGTAGGCAGGCTGAAGCTCTCATCTCAGAAAACAAACATCTCGCCGGCAAGATTGAGGAGTACCGGAGCACCCTTGAAGAGCTGAGAATTACGCGCGCGCGCATGACGTCCCAGGCGCAGAATGTGGAAGAATCGATCTCACAACTGAACTCTCAACGTGGAGACAGGGAAACCCAGCTTACAGAAAGCCGGAAAGAATTGGAGTTGACGGAAGCAAGAATAAAGGACCTCCACCAGAATATCGAACGTCTCAATTCCCGGAAGCAGGAACTCGATGAAGAAGCCGAACGCGTACGTTCGGAATTGACGAGCCTGGAAGAGGGTATCTCCAACCGCAACAAGGATCTTGTTGATGAGGAGCAACATCAGCATAAACAGATGAAATTGCTGGAGAAGCTGCACAGCGAGATCGAGGGACTTCAGGTAGATCTTGCGTCCTTGCGGACGGAAATTAGAAACCTGCACGAAAACTTCAGCGAGCGCCATTCGCGGAATCTGAAAGACTTTCAGCATATGATGTTTGAAATATCTGAGCCTGTGGGAGTATTCAGAGAAAGACTGGCAAAGGTTCGTGAACAGCTCCGCGATCTCGGACAGGTGAATCTTATGGCCCCTGAAGAATACGAGGAGGTGAGGGAACGATACGAGTTCCTGACCGGTCAGCTTGCGGACCTCAGCAAAGCAAGAGAGGATTTGCGTGTTATTACCGACCAGATCCGGGTGGAGTCGTCTGAGCTGTTTTTGGACACTTATGAAAAGATAAAGAAGAATTTCCATCAGATATTCAGAAGACTCTTTGGCGGGGGCAGAGCTGAACTTTCGTTGACGAATCCGAAAGACGTTCTCGATTCAGGTATATCGATTCATGCGCAACCACCGGGGAAAAACCTCGAAAGCATCGATCTACTCTCCGGTGGTGAGAGATCTCTCACGGCGGTAGCGCTGCTGTTTGCGACCTATATGGTAAAACCTTCACCATTCTGCGTCCTTGACGAAATTGACGCGGCTTTGGATGAGGAAAATGTTGGGAGATTTGCCAATCTACTCAAGGAGTTCTCAAAGACGTCCCAGTTTATCATCATCACACACAACAAACGGACCGTGGCGGCAGCTGAAACACTTCTGGGAGTGACCATGGAGGAATCAGGGGTGTCAAAGGCGATTTCAGTTCGGATAGGAGGAAGAGAGACCGCTGAGGTCGTTCAATGAGGTTGTTCTCCAGGACCGAGATAAAGATCATTGGCCTGACGGTTGCGGCAGTGACCGTCGTGGCCGTCGGAATCACCATCGCCATAGCAATCGGAAACAGAGAGAAGATTGCATCGGTGGCGGAGGAGGCGGCCGCTGGTGAGCTCGAGTTGCCTTACATTACAGACTTAGTGATACCCGAAGAGTTTACACTCACAGGAGGGGAGAGATGGTATTTCTCTCGGGAACCATTGAAAGCGTGGAGCGAAGAGCAGGTCGATCTCTATTGGATCGATCCTGCCGGCATAGGTATCGAATTATTCAAAGACGAAACAGACAGGGTAGTCAGAGACTTTATCGACGAGTTGCCCTGAGTGCGCTTGCTGTGGCAGCCGTGGCCGTTTTTGGCTCTTCCTGTGCATTGTTGACGGATGCCGCGAAGGCGGATGATCCGCAGCAGACACCGTCCAAACTCACCGAACATGTCGTTGCGGCGCCGGAGTTAGACGACAAACCGTCTGTTATGCTGCTTGCCGCACCCGCAAAGAATCCGGAAACCGTTTCTTTTTCCTCTCTTCCTGAACCCGTTGTAGCTGGTTTTGATAACGCGCTGCTCGCCGCACCACCCATGGTGCAGCCGGAAACCACCCAAACTTTGCTTGCGACACGCCTTCCGGAGCCTCACGTGCCGCCTGCACCCCAACGGGAGCCGCGGCTGCCGCCGGCGTCCGCGCTCGAAAGGTCGCGGTCAGACCCGCCGGCCTCGACGGCCGCAGCTACCGGTAAGGCGGCCTCCGCCGTTGCAGCAACCGGTGAGTCGGTCGACGAGGCGGCCGCAAGCGTTACAGCTACCGGGGAGCACGCCGACGAGGCCGCCACTTCCGTTGCGG
>CAZHXC010000233.1:0-6071 GCA_964536145.1 uncultured Spirochaetales bacterium
ATGTCTATGCTCATCTCCTTCAAACGGTCAACATACGGCGCAAGATAGGCTTTCTCATCGTCGGCGAGATCGTTAAAAAGCTCCGGATCCACAATATCGATAACCCGGATCCCCTCCCTATGTGCCTTTTGCGCGTACGCAACGCCAATACCGCGCCCCGTGGTGCCTATGGGATTCCGGCGTTCGGATTCCATATCGAGATCCAGTTGCTTGTGCTTTGGCAGTACAACGTGCGCCCGTTCAGAAATGAAAACTCTTCCGGTCCAATCAAGCCCCTGGCCGGAGACAGTATCGAGCTCCTTGAAGAGCTCTTCGATATCAACCACCATTGCGGTTCCCAGGATGTTTTTTGTGTTTGAATACACAATCCCCGACGGAACCAGGTGCAGTTTGTAGGTTGCTCCGTCGGCTACAATCGTGTGGCCTGCGTTTGCCCCACCGGAAAACCTGATCACAACATCAGACTGGGCGGCGAGATAGTCAACTATCTTTCCTTTTCCTTCATCGCCCCATTGAGCGCCTATGACAACAACATTCATAACCAATCCTATATGGTTTTTTTGACGCGTTAGTCTAACAGAATACGCTCAATGTGCAAAGCTTTCTGTTCAGCAGGGGCGAGTCTTAATATTCAAGGAGCGATCTTGAATAATTGGGTGCTTCCTGGGTTATCACCACATCGTGGGTGTGGCTTTCCGAAAGCCCCGCCACTGATATCCTCACAAAGTTATCGTATCTCCTGAGCTCTTCGATATCCCTGCAACCGCAGTATCCCATACCTTTCTTCAACCCCACCACGAGCTGGTGGACGAACGGTCTCAGCTCACCTTTGTAGGGTACCCTGCCTTCAATGCCTTCAGGCACAGGATCTTCGTCTTTGCCCATGCTGTATCTGTCCCCTGCACCTTTTGCCAACGCACCTATCGAGCCCATCCCGCGGTACTCTTTGAACATACGGCCGTCGTGGATGATTTCGCGGCCGGGGGCTTCACGCAAACCGGCGAATAAGTTGCCGACCATGACCGTGCTTGCACCGGCGGCGAGCGCTTTGGCAATATCGCCCGAGAATTTGACCCCGCCGTCAGCAATGATCGGAATATCGTGTTTTGCAGCTTCCTCCGCACACCACAAGACCGCACTAAACTGCGGGACGCCAATTCCCGCCACAACCCGCGTGGTACATATCGAACCCGGGCCGACACCGACCTTAACCGCATCAGCACCTGCATCGATAAGACGTTTTGTCCCCTCTGCAGTTGCGACATTACCGCCTACAACCATCACGTCGTACTTCTTCTTTACGGCCTTCACGGCGTTAAAAACACTCATGGTATCCCCGTGTGCTACGTCAAAAACAACAAAATCAACCCGGGAATCTACCAGTATGGGCAACCGCCTTTCGTAATCCTGCGGTGAGACCGCTGCGCCGACAATAAGCCGCCCGTTCTTGTCTGTGGCGGCGTAGGGGTACTGCCGGTGCTTGTCGAGGTCTTTTACGGTCACAAGACCTATGAGACGGCCATCATCGTCTACCACGGGCAGTTTCTCTATTTTATATTTGTCGAATTTTTCCTTTGCGCTCTCTGTGGTGGGGAAAGCGTTTTCAACCACCGGCTCACGGGTCATGACGTCCGACACTTTGAGCGTTTCATCCCTGCAAAAGCGGAGATCCCGGGCGGTAATGATACCGCAGAGCTTTTCCTTCTCATCAAGGACCGGAAGACCGGAAATGCCGTATCTGTTTATGATCTCACGAACCGCCCGGATCGTCTGGTTCTGCTCGACGGTAAGCGGCGACTCTATGACCCAATTGAGATGACGTTTTACTTCCTTCACCTGCCTGCCCTGCTCCTCGGGAAGCAAGTTTCTATGTATAACACCGGCGCCCCCCTCGAGGGCGAGAGCTATCGCAAGCCGTTCTTCGGTCACCGTATCCATGGCCGCCGACAATAACGGTATATTCAGCATCAGATCTCCCGCCAACCTCGTACGCACCGAGACATCACCCGGAAGGATTTCTGAATAGGCCGGCACCAGCAACACATCGTCATAACTCAAAGATTCCTTAATGTTCATCTCATCCCCTCCCCTGTCTTTTTCATTAGTCCACGGTATTTACCGGCAATCTCCTGCGCCTTTGCTGCGGAAAGTCCTGAATATCTCCAGGAATCTTGAAAAAACACCTCCGCCTCCATCCCGGTCAGTGATCTGAGGCGGTTTTCGATTGCCCCCCAGGCTTCACGATGGTCTTTCAGCACCTGAATAAAGCTCTTTCCCGACTCGTTGCATTCAAGAGTGATTTTTCTTATCACCTCGTGTGCATCACTCGCTCCTTCGAGCGAAAGAAGTATGTAGGCGGGCTCGGCAAGCACAAGCTCGCCGGCAGAGGCAAGATTTTCTTCAAGCTTTTTTGTGTTTATATGCAGTGTCGAAAGTATCTTTTTCATACGGTTGAGCGCGGCGGCAAAACCTGTCACGTACTCAACCACAAAACGGGAAGATGCCGAGTTGGTCAGATCGCGCTGATGTTCCGAAATCTGGTCCATAAAAAAGGTCATGGCCCGTGGCGAGAAGGCCTTCCAGAGACTCTTCACGTGCTCCGAGTTCCACGGGTTGCGTTTCTGCGGCATGGTGGAGCTTCCCACTTGCGTAGATGAGAAGAACTCGATCACCTCGGCAATCTCAGATCGCTGCAGGTTTCTCAAATCATCCGCTAAGTTTGCCAGTATCCCAAAACCGACATTCATTTCCAAAAGCATCCGCAGCAGATATTCAGGCTCAACCATCTGCGTGGCGGTTTCCGACGGCTCTATGCCCAGAATTGACAGCGCTGTTCTCTCGAGTTCACGGGGATCCGGAACAATCATACTTGTAGCGTTGTAGGCGCCGACGGCACCGGATAGTTTTCCGCGGAGATTCCCGGAGCGTTCTTTGAGCTCGATAATCGCCTTTCCGAATCTTGCCACGTACTCGGAGAAGGCGAAACCTACGGTTATCGGTACCGCATGCTGGCCGTGGGTCCTGCCGATCTGCGGGGTCTCCGCCTCCCGATCACACACTTCTATGAGGAGCTCTTCCACTTCCATCATCAGCGGTAGCACACAGGTCCTCACCGCGTCTCTCAACCTCAGTGCAAATGCGGTGTCCAGTATATCTACCGATGTCGCCCCCAGGTGGACATAGGGCTTGAGAGGATCGGACACCTTTCGTTTCAGCACATTCACAAGAGCCCGTATGTTGTGGTGCGTCTTTGCCTCTTCCTCGTACACCTCGAGCGGGTCGATTGCCGCTGCTACAGAATCGATCTCCTGTTCGAGGCTGTTATCGAGCTCCGGAAACAAGCGCACGTACGCCCTGAGAAGCGCGGTTTCCACCATTGCACAATAGCGTATAGCCGCTTCTTCGCTGAGAATTGATTCCAGTTGTTTGAAGATTTCCTCGTTGGCGAGGTAATACCGATGATCCAGAGGCGAGATATTTTTGAAAATGCTTCTGGTTTCCATAACACAACATGCCAGATGCATTGCGTTTCGTCAACTCCCCTCAACAGCGCTCCTCAATCTTTCAGACTCGTGGAACAAACCGGCTGAGCCATGTATACTGTCTCTCATGGAAACCACTGAAGTCTTGTTCTCGCAGGCGCTTCAAGCAGGAAGAGAACGCGACTACAGGAAAGCCTCCAATCTGCTACTGCGTATCGTGAGCGAAACCGACACTATACCTCAGGCCTACCTCTATCTTGGGAGGAGCTATCACGCCCTCGGTAATCTCGACCTGGCGATACAATTTCTCCACTACTTCACGGAGCTGAAACCTCGTGTGGGCGCGGGACATTTTTTTCTTGGCCGGGCGTATTTTGCCCGCCGGCTTTCCCGCAAAGCTGCCGGAGAGCTCAGGCAGGCGATACAGCTGGAGCCGGAGAACAGCCACGCGCATGCGCTTCTGGGCATGACGTATTTGCGGCTGCGGGACACCTCACAAGCGGCACATTTCCTTGGCCGCGCCGTTGAGCTCAACGGAGAAAACCCGGAATTATACGACGCTTACCGGCACACGCTTCTCATAGACGCGATTCGCGTATACAGATCGGGAGATCTCGATCTGGCTCGGGACATGTTCTCCTTTTTGCTCGAGGCGGAATACGAAGGCCCTCTCCCGCAGCTTTACCTTGCCGCGCTGGAGAAAAGATCCGGCAATTTTGAGCAAGCGCTCTACTGGTATGACCGCGTAATTTTTTCATATCCAAATGACCCGCTGCTGCATCTTCAACGAGCGCGAGTCCTCTATCAGATAGGTAGAAGCGGGGAAGCGTTCAAGATATTTGAAGCCTTCGGGTTTGATTTTGAAGAGCAGGATTCAGAGGTAGATGCCCGGGAACTTGACCGCTTCATGGCGGGTGAAGCTTACAAAAAAGGGCATTTGAGAAAGGCCATACTCTATGCAAAGCGGGTCATAAAACGTGTCGGGCACGACTACGAGATGCACCTGCTGCTCGGTGAGGCATTTCGAAATCTCGGTAGCTTTACAAAAGCGCGTAACCACTTTACCCGGGCAGCCGAGCTTGCGAAAAAACGTGTAGAACCACTCTACGGTATAGCGATGGTTCTCTGGCATACCGAAGAGCTCGAAGAAATGCTTACCTATCTCGACCGGATAGAAAGAATAGATCCCGGTAACGCAATTTCAGCATACTACAGGGGTCTCTGTCTTCAGGCTTTGGGCGCTCCTTCCAAAGAGGTCATACCCGCGATTCAGAGAGCACTCAGAAAAAATGATCCCGATGCGTTTCTTACCACCGCCCTTGCGTATGAGTACCTTGAAGATGCGCGACCCGATCTTTCGGAGAAATGGTTCAAAAAGGCGCTTCATCTTTCACCCTCTCATCCGGATGCCTTGCAAGGGCTTATCGAAACGTACAATGAACTTGAAGAAGACCAGAAAAGCGCTGAGAGCTACCGCCGGTATCTGGAACAATTTCCGGCGGATCTGCAGAGAAGGACCGATTTTATCCATCTTCTGCTCGACATGGAATCCTACGATGAGGCGATAGAGCAGATCCAGGCGGCAATACCTCTTGCCGGAGAGGATCTGGAGTTGAAACGGTTGCTCGCCTACTGTAACCGGTTGACCGAACAGTACGTTGAGGCGGCGGTTATCTACCGCAACCTTCTCAAGGATGACCCGAAAAACGAGAGCTATTTACGGGCCCTGTGTTATTGTCTTGACTCTTCAGGCAACCGGAAAACTGCTGTGGAACTCCTCGGAAAGGCCTTTGACTATATCACCCCCTCGGTTGATCTCCGGCTTATCTATGGTGTACTGCTCTACCGTCAGCAAAACTCTGATGAAGCTCTTTCTCAATTCAGAGCTGCGCTCGAAGAATCACCCGATGATTGGCGAGCGTACAAGAATATGGGAATGATCTACAAGAAACGCGGAATCACGGACTTTGCGGACAAATACTTCGCCCGTGCCGCGCAGTTCAAGCCCTCTTGATTTTCTTTATCACGCCCATATACTAAGACCATCACACTCCGAGGAGGGTTCAATGGCTGTCAAGGCACTTGACTTGTTCCAGGCATACGCTCAGGAAAAACTGCCGAAAGACGGCGGATACGTCGTATCGTCTTTCTTCGACAGACATTCGGCATACAGCCGCTATGAGGTTGTGGCCTACAGTACGGTGAAAAACCTTTTCCTGACGGAAGACGGGCTGACATTTCAAACCGACGGGAACAAGCTGTTCGTACTTGTCGAACCTTCGAATTATTCAAAGAAGCACATAGAACCTGTTAACAGGGCCTCGAACGAGCAAATCCCCCACAGGTTTTCTGAGTTGACGATCTACACAGCAAAGAACCAGTCGAAGATTATGGTGAGCCGCGAACCCATCGTTGCTTATTCTTCGTTCACAGTTCTTAAGCCGACGGGAATTAATTTCGCGCTTATTTTTTACAATCTGCCTGAAATAATGAACACCCTCGATTTCTTCTTCAGTGAGACGTTACACAAAGAGGCGGGCGTGCCTTCTCCGGATGCCAAACGGGCGGCAAAATACGTGATCGACGGTC
>CAZHXC010000234.1:0-6066 GCA_964536145.1 uncultured Spirochaetales bacterium
AGCAGCGGGTGGGCATTGCGAGAGCGCTTATGCAACAGCCAAAGATAATCTTGGCCGATGAACCTGTAGCCAGCCTCGATCCGGTGCTCGCCCACAGCATCCTCGGCTACCTCGAAGACCTCAACAAGACCGACAGCATCACCGTCATCTGCAGCCTCCACTACCTTGACCTGGTGCAGCGCTATGCCACCCGGGTAATCGGGCTCAAAGACGGGGAAATCGTCTACCAGGGGAACCGGGAAGAAATAAGAAGCATGACCGACGAACAGTTCAAGGAGATTTACGGTCAGGAGGCCGAGCGCGTTGGAGCGGGCTTTGGCGGAGGGATGCAGGCATGAAGGCACGCATCATAAGTGACAAAAAACGGCTGCAGACAAAGGTTCATCCCGTCGCCGCCGGGGTCGCTTCATTGATCATCCCGGGGCTCGGGCAGATGTTGAGCCGTCAGGGCAGGCGCGGGTTTCTACTACTTATCTCCCTTGGCACTACCGTGGGCTTATTGGTCTGGCGCATTCACGACATTGCCTTCAGGGAAAAAACCGCCGGCGATATGTTTATCAAAGCGATTCAAAGAAATACCTTCTTCACGCTGCTCATCCTGGTCTGTGTTGCCGCCATCTGGCTCTGGACGGCCTGGGATGCGTACTCGAGCGCGAAAAAGAAAGAACGTCGTGGTTCTTCGATATTTTTAGTCATCCTCATCGCTTTTTTTGCTTTGGGGTGGCAGATTAGTGAAATCGATCTGGTAAAGATGGTTCGTGATCTCCCGGACGCAATTCCGCCGCTGTCACGGGTACTTTGGCCATGGGAGGCCGCAGTCACCTATGACGAGGATACCGTTGAAGCAAGCGCATCAATTCTCGCTCTGCCTGAACCGGAGAACGCTCCCCCTGTCCCTGAGGAAGTAGAAGGGGCACCCTATGTGAAGGTAGAACCTACCTACGGCAGCCTATCCACACGGGACGAGCAGAACAACCTGGTTCCGGGCTCAAAGATCGTCGTATCCGGAAAAAACTTCGAACCAAACACCTTCACCGCAATCTGGTGGGAAGACTCGGTGGGAAACGAGTTCAGACCCCGGGAGGGAGGCAAATACCTCTCAGTCACAACCGATGATGAAGGATCCTTCTCACTGGAGATGACTATGCCCTACCGCCTCGTCCCGCCGAGCGCGTCCGGTGATGAGCTTCACCAGGTCACGGCGAGACAGACCTTCCAGGTTGGCGGCCCAAAGGCGAGCGATCCGCTCAAACTGACAATCGGAAGGATGATAGAGACGATTTTCATGGGTATGATGGCGACCTTCTTTGGTATTCTCTTTTCGATACCTGTGAGCTTTCTCGCCGCACGAAACATCATGTCCGGCTCATGGGTAACCATGGCTATCTACTACATTACACGGGCCATTCTCAATATCATCCGGTCTATCGAACCCTTGATTTGGGCGCTGATAGCGGTTGTCTGGGTGGGACTCGGCCCCTTTGCCGGTATCATCGCTCTCACTATCCATTCGATAGCTGCATTGGGGAAGCTCTACTCGGAAGCGGTCGAGGGTATCGACTCGGGCCCCATAGAGGCTATCCAGGCCACCGGTGCAAGCAGGCTCCAGACAATCATGTTTGCCGTAATTCCACAGATGATCAGTCCGTTTATTTCCTTCTCCATCTACAGATGGGACATAAACGTGAGGATGTCCACGGTTATCGGTCTCGTTGGCGGCGGTGGAATCGGCTTCATCCTCGTGCAGTACATCAGGCTTCTCGATTACAGGGCCGCCGGCATTGCGGTGTGGTTTATCGCAATTACCGTCGCGGTGCTCGACTACGTAAGCTCGGAAATCAGAAACCGGTTGGCGTAAATAGCGGGCCCCGATATAACCGGAACAAAAAAAGCCGGTGTTTTTCGAACATTTTCGCACTTTTCCCTTGCCCCCCAATATCTGGTGTGGTAATATCAGTAGTGCTTTTAATCCCCGCTATATATAGCGGGGTTAGTGATGTAAAAACTAAAGGTTTCGGACTTGCATAATGAGATGCCCTCACTGTGGTGGGATTGAGGACAGAGTAATTGAATCACGACAAAACGCAAGCGGCACGGTCATCCGGCGGCGCAGAGAATGTGTTGCTTGCGGCTATCGGTTTACCTCGTACGAACGCATCGAAGAGAAAGAGCTCAAAGTAGTCAAGCGGGACGGGCGGAGGGAGCCCTTTGATCTCGGCAAGCTTGAAACGGGTATTCAGAAATCTCTTGAGAAGCGTCCGGTGTCGCAAGAGGTTATAGAAGAAATCCTTCACAGCATTGAGGATGAAGCGATGCTCGCGGCAAGGAGCAGTCACGAGCTCTCCACCGCGCAGTTGGGGGAGATGGTACTGCAGAAATTGTACGCGGTCGACAGAGTGGCATACGTGCGGTTTGCTTCGGTCTACCGCATGTTTGAAAATGTCGATGAGTTTATTCATGCGATTGAAGATCTCGCAAACAAGAGTGATGCGGGACAAAAAAAATGATATTGGCGTAAGCTGGGGGGGGACTTTTTTGATTTCGCAGTCGAGGGATCTGAACTGGCGGGGTTTTCTTGGTTTGAACGAGCCGGAGGAGAAGGCCGTCGTGCGGCAGGTTATCAAACGAAACGGTGCGCTGGAGAAGTACAACCGTTGGAAGATTGCGGCGGCTATCAGCAATGCCGTTGTCGCGGTCAGAGGAGAGGAGGATAAAGAACTCGTAGAAACACTGACAGACCGGGTTGAAACACGGCTTATCGGATTTATGAAAAACCGGCACCCAAACTCGGCGCCGGCGATCGAGGAGATTCAGGATATTGTAGAGACAATTCTGATAGAATCCGGTGAGGTATCAATAGCAAAGGCGTACATCATTTACCGGGCGCGTCACGAAGTAATCCGGGATACCCGCAAATTGATGCTCGACATCAATGAGACAATGGGTGGTTACCTCTCACAATCGGACTGGCGCGTAAATGAGAATGCCAATGTCAATTTTTCACTGGGAGGATTGATACTTCATAACTCAGGCACCATAACCGCTAACTACTGGCTGAAGAATATCTACTCGCCGCAGATCGCCGAAGCCCACATCAATGCTGATTTTCATATACACGATCTTTCGATGTTTTCCGGTTATTGCGCCGGCTGGTCATTGCGGCAACTCATCTTAGAAGGTCTTGGCGGGGTGACGGACAAGATCACCTCCACCCCGGCAAAACACCTCTCAACGCTTGCACAGCAGATGGTGAACTTCTTAGGCATAATGCAGAACGAGTGGGCCGGCGCACAGGCGCTTTCGAGCTTTGACACATTCCTGGCGCCGTTCGTAAAGGCGGATTCGTTGTCGGAGGAAGAGACCGCCCAGGCTATCCAGGCCTTCATATTCGGTGTCAACACGCCGTCACGGTGGGGCTCGCAGGCACCCTTTACAAACATCACCCTTGACTGGACGGTACCGCAGGATCTTGCTGACAAACCGGCGATCGTGGGCGGCAAGGAACAGGAGTTTACCTACGGTGATTGCCAGGATGAGATGGACATCATAAACCGGGTCTTTCTGAAGCTCATGCTCAAAGGGGACGCCAACGGACGCGGATTCCAGTACCCGATTCCTACCTACAATCTGACTGAAGATTTCAACTGGGACTCCGGGAACGCCGGGCTGCTGTTCGAGATGACCGCGAAATACGGCACACCATACTTTCAAAACTTTATAAACTCAGACCTCAATCCCGGTGACGTACGTTCGATGTGCTGCCGGCTCCAGCTCGACAAACGGGAGTTGAGAAAAAGGGGCGGCGGGCTATTTGGTTCGGATGAGTTTACCGGCTCGATTGGGGTGGTTACCATAAATCTTCCCAGGATCGGCTATCTTTCAGAAACAAAGAAGGAGTTTTACTCAAAGCTCGACAGGCTCATGGACCTTGCCTCCGAGTCCCTCACCATCAAGCGAAAGGTGATCAACCGGCTGCTTGACGCCGGGCTCTTTCCCTATACAAAGCGCTACCTGAGCCATCTCGATAATCACTTCTCCACCATCGGGCTTGTCGGTATGAACGAGTGTGCTTTGAATTTTCTTGGTGAAGATATATCAACGCCGCAGGGCAGGGGGTTTGCCCTCGAAGTCCTGGACCATATGCGTTTGCGGCTTGCAGATTACCAGGAGGAAACCGGCAACCTCTACAACCTGGAAGCGACTCCCGCTGAAGGGACGAGTTACAGGTTGGCAAAACACGACCGGGACCGGTACTCAGGAATTGTAGCCAACGGCGCCGACGAGGTGTACTACACAAACTCGACTCAGTTGCCGGTGAATCACACAACCGACATATTCGAAGCTCTCGATCTCCAGGAAGAGTTGCAGGCAAGGTATACCGGCGGCACCGTCTTTCACGGTTTTGTTGGTGAAGCGATAGACGACTGGCACGCGTGCCGGAGCCTGGTGAAGGCAATCGCGTCAAACTACAGGATACCATATTTCACCATTTCACCGACGTTTTCCGTCTGTTCGGTGCACGGCTATCTGAAGGGTGAGCATCATGACTGCCCGAAATGCCGGGAAGAGAGCAGAAACAAGATACAAAAGAGGATTGATGAACTGAAACGTGAGCGTTCGACGCTCCTGGAGGGGAAAAATTGAAAACGATTGCTGAAATCGACAGAGAAATCAACCGGCTCGAAGAGGAGCTCGCAGAGATAAAGGGCCGCCCTACGGAGGTGTACAGCCGGATTGTTGGGTACTACAGATCCTTAAGAAACTGGAACCGCGGGAAACGGGAGGAGTACTCCCACCGGATAGTATTTGATTGGAACTCCGCGGAGCTCAATGCCGCCGGCTCCCGCTCTGAGAAGCTCACCGTGACCTCCCGGGATACGTTCGCTTCAGCCGGCGCGGCGCCCGGCATTGAAACCGCCGCATCGGAGCAAACCGGACAGACGCCCGCCGAGTATATCTACTTTTACAAGGAGACCTGCCCGAACTGCCCGGCGGTCCGCTCGCTTCTCTCTCGCATCGATCTTCCCGGTGTTGAGCTCGATGTCGATACCGACGAGGGAATGGAGGCGGCTGTAGAGCACGGCATATACGCGGCGCCAACTGTCATTTTTGTCGACAACGAAAAGAACGAGATATACAGAGCATCGACCGTTGAACAGTTGAGCGCCCAGATCCCTCAGATTGCGTAATCAAGCGTGTCCCTGGATCGATTAGGGCTTGTAAAAACTTCACTGATCGATTACCCCGGGGAAGTTGCCGCGGTCATATTCACTGCGGGTTGTAACCTGCGGTGTCCATTCTGCCAGAATCCCGGTCTCGTCTCGGGCAAATTCCCTGAAGATTTTCTGTCTAAGGAAGAGGTGATCTCGTTCCTCGCTCGCAGGGCCGGTATTCTTGGCGGTGTCTGTATCACCGGCGGAGAACCCCTCATCCATGAAGATCTGGCAGAGCTGACCGGCGAGATACGCCGGCATGGCTTGAAGATAAAAATCGATACCAACGGCACCTTTCGCTCGAGGCTTGCAGAGATTTCACCGGATTTTGTTTCTCTTGACTTGAAAACATCTCCTGAAAAGTACCACCGCCTGTTGCCGGAAAGACAGGGATTGCAGCTCGAACTCTTTGATGCGGAGTCGAACCTGCCTCGGAATATCTGGGTTCAGATACAAAGCACCCTGGAGTGGATTGCGGAGTCAGGACGAGAGTTTGAGGTTCGCACAACCGTTGTTCCGGATCTCGTATCGATTGACGACATCAAAATATTAGCAGATTTTCTCGTGGACAACTTTCGCTCTCCGCTGCAGGAACGAGGCAACTACGTGCTTGCGGGTTTCAGACCTGAGAACGTTCTTGATCCTTCATTGGCCGCAATCCGCCCGTATCCGGCGGATGTGCTCGAAAGAATGGCGGCGATAGTGCGGGAGCGGGGTATCTCCTGTTCGATCCGCCCGAATCTCCCACCCGGAACCGCCCCGTCCTAAAATCCCGCGCTATTGAGGGGCCGATTTCACGGACGGGCTGTACCCACCCCCACACAATAGAATCACGGACGGGATTAGCGTGTTA
>CAZHXC010000235.1:0-716 GCA_964536145.1 uncultured Spirochaetales bacterium
GTACGGATGCTCGCGGCGAGCCTCTCTACCTGTGAGTTTTCCACGCTGACTTGACATGCTATACCCCTGTAGGGTATATTCAGAATATACGGTGAATGGAGATCAGCATGCTTGACGAGAAAAAGAAGAAGCTTGTACGGGATAGACTTAGTCGCATTCAAGGTCAGATTGGTGGTGTCATGAAGATGGTTGAGGCCGACCGATACTGCGTCGATATCCTGAATCAGACATCAGCTGTCGTATCCGCAATGCGAAATGTCGAAAATATCGTTCTTGAGAATCACCTGAATACCTGCGTTGCGGATGCGATGCGGAGTAATGACCCCGTCGAGCAGAATGAGAAGACAGCGGAAATTATGAGTATCTTGCGCACCTATCGCAGGTAGCTCGTATTTCCCGTGGTCTCAATGAAACCTGCGATAAAGCAGGGACTGATCCTCTACGAATACACGATCGAGAGATCGTGAGGAGATAAGATTATGATGCATGGATTGGGCATGGCAGGTTCTGGGATAGGCTTTCTATTCTTTGGTCTGCTTTCGCTGGCACTGTTGGGTGGCGGACTCTATATTCTGCTTCGTAAGCGTCGTGCTCTCCCAGGCTCAAAGCGGAAGAACAGAATCGATGGTAAGGAGGCCGGTCTTCCGGCGACACGGCGGCCTTCAGCGACGGAAATCTTCCGTCTCGCAAAGCGGAATGCCGGGGCTCTTACCGTG
>CAZHXC010000235.1:726-6066 GCA_964536145.1 uncultured Spirochaetales bacterium
GGATGTGGTCTCCGAGCTTGGCGCCGATCCGAAGGACGCGGAAGAGCTCCTTGACGGACTAACCGACGGCCGGCGGGTTGATATGGAAGTGGATAGTAACGGCGTTGTGCGATACGTCTTTCGGGAGTTTACGAAGTAAGCAGCCGCGGTGAGAATAGTTGTGCTTGATTGCGGGTTCCCTATATAGTAGGCGTTGGGCACATCGAAAAACCCGGAAAGGATAATTCATTGACCGACGCGAAACTCTCACCGGGACTCAAGGTTCCGACGGAAGAAGAATATCTCTACTGTATACGATGCGGGCTCTGTCTCTCGGTTTGCCCGTTGTACAGGGAAGACCTCACCGAAACCGCCACACCCCGCGGACATGTTGCCCTCGCGCGGAAGCTCATGGACGGAGATTTGCACGCAACTTCAAACCTGTTTGAACAGATGTACCGCTGCTTTGGTTGTCAGGCGTGCGATGAGGTGTGTCCCGTCGGGATAAAGCCCTCGGATTTAGCGCTCAAGATGCGCCGTCTCCAGGAGCAGATTCACCCGGCACGGTGGAAAAAGCTTCTCTTCGGCCGGATCTTGTCTCAGCCAAAGAGGCTCGAGCGGCTGACCTGGCCGCTCAGGCTCTACGAGGGGCTTGGCATCCGGAGGCTCGTCTATGCCCTGGGAATCTACAGGCTGCTGCCGCCGTTCCTGCGAGACCTGGAATCGATGCTCCCGCGGCTGCCGCAGCGCCCGCTGCGGCGTACCCTTCCTGAAAAAACAGAAGCAGTGGGTGAGGAACGCTACCGGGTCGGTTTTTTCCTCGGTTGCGCTCAAAGCCTGATGTTCGCCCGTGAGAGCGCCGCCACTGTACGTGTGCTCTCGGTGAACGGCTGTACTGTGTTTACGCCAAAAGAGGTGACCTGCTGTGGTATGCCTGCCACAGGCTACGGCCGCCACGATGAAGTGGAAGCTGCGGCAAAGCACAACATCGCGGTATTTGAAACCTACGATGTGGACAAGATCGTCACCGACTGTGCAACCTGTGGATCCACCTTAAAAGAATACTCGGCAATCCTTTCCGATGATCCCGAATGGGCCGACCGCGCGGCAGATTTCAGCCGGAAGGTGCGGGACATCAGTGAATACCTCGCCGAGATACCGTTGAAGAAGCCGGGTGCGAAAATGGAGGTCCGGGTTACCTACCACGACCCGTGTCATCTGCGGAGAGCACAGGGGGTGTGGAAAGAGCCGAGACAGCTGTTGAACATGATTGACGGCCTCGAGTTTGTGGAGCTCCCGGAATCAAACTGGTGCTGCGGGTCAGCCGGGAGCCAGCTCATTACCCACCATGAGACCTCGCTTCAGGTCCTTGACCGAAAGATGGATAATGTGGAGGGGACGGGTGCGGACGTGGTGACGAGCGGCTGCCCCGGGTGTCAGATGCACCTGCAGGTTGGCCTCAGACGCCGAGGTCTCAAGATGAAAGTCACCCATCCAATCGAGTTGCTGGCAAAGGCCTACGACGCCGAACCATAGACACGGAGGCAAAAATGCTCGATCGCGCAATCATCAAGAAACTCAGGAAGATCGTAAGTGAAAAGGGCGTTCTCGACACCCCTGAAGACTTAGCGGTGTACGGCTACGACGCCACCTTTGAGGATTGCCCGCCGGATGTGGTTGTGCTTCCCACGCAAACCGGGCAAATTCCTGAGATAGTCACTCTTGCGGTCGAAAACAATATACCGATAGTGCCACGAGGCATGGGATCGGGGCTTGCGGCGGCGTCGGTTCCATTTTCCGGGGGGATACTTCTCACCTTATCCCGGATGAACCGGATCATCGATATCGATCTGGAAAACCGAACCGCCTTTGTCGAGGCCGGGGTGATCACCGCGATCCTGCAGGCTGAGGTGGAAAAGCAAGGATTGTTCTATCCGCCGGATCCGTCGAGTATCAAGCATTCGAGCATCGGCGGGAATATCGCCTGCAACGCCGGCGGGCCGCGCTGTCTCAAATACGGCGTCACCGGTGACTACGTCAAAGGCCTGACGGTGGTATTGCCCGACGGGGAGATCATCAAGACCGGTGGAAAACCGATAAAGGATGTCACCGGATACGATCTCACGAGCCTCATGGTAGGCTCCGAAGGAACCCTCGGTGTGATCACCGAGGCGCTGCTCCGACTCATCAGCAAACCAGGTTTTGTGCAGACCGCGCGTGCGGAGTTCCGCACGATGACGGAGGCGAGCAATGCGGTCAACGCGATTCTCGCTACCGGTATTGTTCCGGCCACCCTGGAGCTGATGGACGAATCGGCGATCAGATGCGTGGATGAGGCGATGAATCTGGGGCTGCCCCGGGATATCGAGGCCATTGTAGTAATCGAAACCGACGGCGCAGACGAGGTGTCGGTGAAACGGGAGATCGACGGGATAGCGGCGGTGTGCAAGGAAAACAACGTGCGGGATTTGCGGGTAGCGGAGAGCGCGGAGGAGAGGGCCGCCCTGTGGAACGCGAGAAGGAGCATCAGCCCATCTCTCGCGCGAATGGCGCCAAACAAGCTCGGTGAGGACATTACCGTGCCGTTGAGCAAAATCCCCGAAACGATTCAGAGAATCAAGGCGATCAGCGCGAAGTACGACCTACCCATCGTCATATTCGGTCACGCCGGAGACGGCAACCTCCACCCGAACGTGCTTTTTGACAAACGTGACGAGGCGCAGCGTGAACGGCTGAACGCGGCGGTGAGCGAGATATTCGACACCGCCCTCGATGTGGGCGGTACGCTATCGGGTGAGCACGGCGTTGGCGTGCTCAAACGCGCCTATCTCGAAAAGGCTATCGGCAAACGGTCGCTCATCCTGCAGCGGAGCATCAAAGAGACCTTTGATCCGTCAGGGATCATGAATCCCGGCAAGATTTTCGCACGCTAAGTCCTGTCGCCGGCAATCAAAGCTTTACATCCCCGAAGAGTTGTGTTAGATAATTGTTAAATTCCTCATCTTGAATTGGTGCGACGCAAGCCCGATTCAGCTATTCCCAGCCCGTTGGCGTACCGACGGTGTGGAAGGTGCCCGTGGTTATCATAACGGTATTGAACATCGTCGGAAGTCTCGGATTGTTCCTGTTCGGCATGAAGACCATGAGCGACGGGATACAGAAGGCCGCGGGGAGAAGGCTGCAGAACTTCCTCCGGTTCATGACCGGAAACCGGTTTATCGCTGTGGTCACCGGCTTTCTGATTACCGGGCTCGTGCAATCCTCCTCAGCCACCACCGTCATGCTTGTCGGTTTCGTGAACGCCGGTCTTCTCACACTCAAGCAGGCAATCGGCGTCATAATGGGCGCGAATATCGGCACCACCGTTACCGGGTGGATTGTCGCCATCGTCGGATTCAAAGTCAAAATAGCGATCATCGCCCTCCCGGCGCTTGCGATTGGCCTTCCTCTCCGGTTGAGCACAAGGCTTGGAAAGCAGGATTGGGGTGAAGCGCTTTCAGGTTTCGGCTTGCTCTTCCTGGGGCTCGACTTCTTGAAGTCATCTATTCCTTCGATTCAGGATCACCCTGAGATATTCCGGTTTCTCACGGACCTGACCGGTTTAGGACCTCTCACGTTTGTGATCTTTGTTCTGTTTGGCACAATTCTTACGATTGCGGTTCAGTCTTCGAGTGCGGCCATGGCCATAACGCTCACCATGGCGTATTCGGGATGGATCGATTTTCCAACCGCCGCCGCCATCGTGCTTGGAGAGAATATCGGTACAACCGCGACGGCTTATATCGCTTCCATCGGTACCAACGTAAACGCGCGCCGGACCTCCCGGGCTCATATGGTGTTCAATATCTTTGGCGTCCTGTGGATGGCCTTTCTCTTCAGGCCTTTTCTCGCATTGGTGAGTTTCATCGTTCCGGGTCCGGTATCTCTAAACGGTACGATAACCGCCCATCTTGCCATGTTCCATACTCTGTTCAACCTTGCAAATACGGCACTCTGTATCGGCTTTGTCAAAAGAATCGAGCAGCTTGTGAAGCGTTTGACAAAGGTGCGTAAAGGCGAAGAAGAGGTTCTCTACCAGCTCAAGTATATTTCGACCCGGGTGCAGGGAACCCCGGAGCTGGATATTGCCAACGCCAAATTGGAGCTTTCCCGGATGGCCGCGATTGTTGCCGAGATGTTTGACAGATTCCTTCTTGTCTTCAGGAATCCGGACAAAAAAATGGGAAATGAAGTAGAAGCCTTGAAAAAGATGGAAGACTACACCGACAGGATGCAGGAGGATATTTCGGCCTTTCTTGCGAGTTGTGCACAGCAGAACCTCAATCCGACAAGTGCGCGGAATGTCAACGCGATGATCCGGATTGCTCATGAGCTCGAGACTATCGGCGATTCCTGCTTCAACCTGATGATACTGGCGGGACGTCGATACGACGCCAAGATCGTATTACCGCGGGAGGCGCTCCTGGAGCTCGAGCCGTACACCGATGTGGTCTCCAATTTCATCAACTTCATCAAGGAACACCTGAACCGGCACCTTTCACGGGAAGAGCTCGAAACGGCCTTTGGACTCGAGCACACCGTTGACAATTTGCGGAACAGGCTGAAGGAGGAGGCGCAGGAGCGTCTCAGCAGGGGTTCCGACGTAAAATCGGAGCTTCTCTATATAGAGATCGTACGGCAGATCGAGCAGATTGGAGACCAGTCGCTGAATGTCGCTCAGGCTCTGCGGCAGATAACCTGACTGACCGGCGGAGCCGCTCCCGCCGGCGAATCGGTCTTTACTCCGGCCCCACCGTTGTGCCTACATATTCCCCGCCCTCGAGTATGTTGCGTAAGTTTTCGAGATCGCTTCCCAAAGCCGAAACAACAACGAGGTTCATAGCGGAAGCTTTCTTCACCGCCATCGGGTCGAAGGGGGTGTTCTTGCCGGGTATCCATTCGGTGCCGGTTATCCTGCTGAACTCTTCCCAGGCGACCTTGTCCAGGGGCTTCGCATTTTTGTCGATCCTGGGATCCGCGGTGTACACTTTCTCGATATTTGTAAGATTGACCACGACGCCCGCATTAAACCTTTCCGCGAGCAGGACCGCATCGTAGTCAGTGGAAAAACCCGGCTTCCATCCGGATGCAACGAGTATGCGGCCTGAAAATGCACTCACCTCAGTCGGATCAGTAACCACATCGTCAAGACAGTGCTCTTCGAACACCGCTTTTACGAGCCTTGCATTGAGCCGGGTTGCCGCTATACCGATCCAGTCCGCTTCGCTGTTCCGGGGATTGCTCGATATCCCCCGGTAAGCCTGCTGATATTTTCGTGCGGGGGCGCCGCCGCCTATGACCAGAATGAGCCGTCTTGCACGG
>CAZHXC010000236.1:0-6052 GCA_964536145.1 uncultured Spirochaetales bacterium
CCTCAACCCCTCCACACCCGCCACAGCAGTGCCAAAACTGAAGGCATACTACTACTCGTCTCAGATGTTCAACTGGTTCTCCGCCAGAACCGACCAAGTGCTCAACGCATGTTCAACGATAGTAGCGACCGCTCCGCAAGGCCAGTTCCCACTACAAGAGTTCCGAGACTATTTCCGGAGACAGAACCGCCAGGTCCAGCTTGATGGCGATGAAATTGACATGCGGTTGCGCTACATCGTCCTGAATATGATCTACGTGGAAGAATTTGGGAATAGTCCGTTTCACGTCCGCTACCGAGGGAACGAGCCGCACATCGATCATATCTACCCGAAAAGCAAACTCAAGGACCTCTCAACCAGCGAAGTCAACCATATCGGCAACTATCGCTTCTGCGGTGGTTCAGAAAACCTACGCAAGCGGGCTCAGGACCCCGCTGACTATTTTGAAGAGCTGAAGCAAGCCAACGTCGACATCAACAGGCACTTGCTGGTGGACAGATACAGCAATGATCCGACGCAGCTGACGTTTGAGAACTATGAGGATTTTCGACGGCGTCGCACCGAACGCGTTCTTGAAATATGCAAACGTGTCGTCAATGCATGACCGCATAACATCACGCTTCAGCCGACCCCGTCTTCAAGTCCGAGAAGCAACACATTAGGGTAGCGGGAGGGACGGCCCCCACCCCGGGGTGGGGGTGAGAGCGTAGAAAAGGCGGCCGCCTTTGGGTATCGTGTTTTTGCACCACCAAACGCACGCAAAGGAGCCGCCCATATGCAGTCTATCGCAGAACCGACCCGATCGTACAGTGTCTTGAACCATGCCGAACGAGAAGAAATCATGATTGGTCGAAGGACCGGCCAATCGCTCCGGGATATCGCCAAACGTCTTGGACGGAACGTGTCAGTGATATCTCGAGAGATTAAAGCGAACAGCACCGAGGATGGTCGGTATCAGGCGTTATGGGCGAACGCTCGATCCACCAGACGAAGGAAATTGAGTCGTACTCGACCACGGATCGGGGATTCGGTCGTTCAGGAGTACGTGGAGCAGCATCTCAAGCTAGGATGGAGTCCCGAGCAGATAGCCGGTCGTCTCCCGATTGATCATCCGGGAAAACGCACAAGCTACGAGACGATCTATCAGTTCATCTTCAAGACCCGGCGTGATCTTACGCAATATCTCCAATGTGGAAGAAAACACCGGCGAAAACGGAAAGATCCGCGCAAAAAACGGGTATTGATCCCCGAACGAACCGGTATCGAGCAGCGCCCGGCGCACATCACCGACCGCAGCGAGTATGGTCACTGGGAAGGAGATACCGCAGTCAGCCGGCAAAGCGCTAACGCGTTGATGGTACTCCAGGAACGATCACTCGGGTTGACTTTGCTTGCCAAGCTCCCCCGATGTGCTCCGAAAGATATGACCACGGCGGTCATCACTCGTCTCAAGGGCCTACCGGCGGAGATGCGACGCTCTATTACCTTCGATAACGGCCAGGAGAATCCCCATCACACCACCATGCGCGATGCCCTCACCATCGATACCTACTTCTGTGAGCCATACAGCTCATGGCAGAAAGGTAGCGTCGAGCACGCTGTCGGTCTGACTCGACGATTCTGGCCTAAAAAAACCGACTACGCGTTGATCCCCGAGGAGGAAATCGCTATGGTCGAATACAGGTTGAACACACGGCCTCGAAAGCGATTCGGCTTTCTCTCCCCGCTCGAATATGCCTTACGTGTTGCGTTGACCACTTGAATGCAGGACTTTGGGCCATAAGTTACGTAGCGGTAAAGATTTAACCGCTTCATATCTGCCATTCGAAGACACTGTTGCACTGGCGGGGGCCCCAAGCAGTTGATCCCGACGTTATGCACACTCCGGATTGCCGTGGTATAATAGCGCAATGCCCCTCACATTCAAGACTCTGTCCCGGGATAATGTATTTTGCAAAAGCTTCACCGAGTTTAGATCGGACAATACCATCAACTTCCCGAATACCGGTATAGCGGTCATATACGGGCCCAACGGAATTGGCAAAACTTCACTGGCTCGAGCCTTAGCGCGGGATTTGGATACCGCTTACCAGGCTACGTTCGATGGTAATTCCTTCTCAACTGAAAGCGAGACTGGACTCTTCCACGTGATCGCGGATCAAAATGGAAGAAATATAATAGAGGGGAGCACTGAGGACTTCATCCTAGGAGATAACATCAGAAGGGAATACGAATTGCGGGCGAACATCGAGACTGCATTTGAGACGGTCTTCATCAAGACTTTGTTGACCGGGCTAAAGACACAACTCAACATTTCAAAGAAGACCTCACCGTTGCTTGAGTACGTTGTGAAACCCAAAATCCGCGAGTACTGTAGCGATCTTGCTAACAACCGCTCGAAGGGGAGCAACATAGATCGTGCAGAATTCTTAGAAAGTGTCCAAGCCCTGACGCCCCACAAGATACAAGATTATGATGAAGAAAAACTCAGGTTTCTAGTCCAAGACATTGGCGGCAAAGGTTCCGTGATCCTCAGGTGTGTTAATCTAGTTGAGGAGAACTTACAGCTCGACTCGTCTATCAATCGGATTGAGGAGACATCTGACGCCGTATCGATTTTACAAAAATACTCTTACCTCAACGATTGCGTAGTCTGTGACAACGAAATCGATCGGCTCAAACTATTAGCAGCCAAAACGAAATCCCACGAGAAGATAATGGAATCCCTGAGCGAACACACGAAAGGCCTCATTGACACTTTGAAGGCTGCCGTAGATGGTAACGATCCATTCAACATAAAGAAAGCGGTTGTAGAGTGTGCCCGGGAAAAGACGCTCATGCCCCTATCGACCGTTGTTGACGATTTCCGCAACTACTTTGGCATAACGAATGAGTTGACTGAAAACCTATTCGCCAACTGTCTGGGCGGAACTAATCTTGTCGCAGAGTGGGACGAATACAAGTCGCTGGTGCGTGAGAAACCACAGTTGACCGACGAAGACGTGTTGTACATTGAAAAGTTCGTGAATGATTGCATCAACCGCCCAATACAACTTCAGCGCGACGCGGACGGCAATCTACAGTTGCTGCTAGGAGACCAGCCCTTCCTGAATGAGGATCGGCAGGCATTGAGGCTTAGCAATGGGGAACAGAATTTCATCTCGATTGCGTTTGAACTCCTCAAAGCAAAGAAGGTCGAGGCGCCTATAGTCGTGCTTGACGATCCCATTTCCAGCTTCGATTCCATTTTCAAAAACAAGATCATATATGCGATCGCGAAGTTTCTCGAAGGCAAACAGCAGATTCTTCTGACACACAATGTCGATCTGGTCAAATTACTGGAGCACCAGCACCAAGGCGGATTCAACCTCTACATTCTGAACAACACCGAAGGCGAGAGGAACGGGTTCATTGCCGTCAGCGCGCGGGAACAGAAGCTACTGCTGTATCTACACGAGTTTATAATGTTTCTGCGACGCGACGCTCGAACGTATGCGGTCGACGAGAAGAGCTTCCTGGTCTCTCTGGTACCTTTCATGCGGAGTTTTGCCAATGTACTAGACAAAAAAGAAGTTCGTGACAACTTGACATCGATTATGCATGGATACGGAAAGGCGACCGTTGACTTGGGTTCGATTTACAACGAACTGTTCGGTCCGTCATCAAATATGGATGCATGCAATATGTCGGTCGTCTCTATACTGAAGTTGGATGTTGAACACGTAGATATACTCGCCCCACAAGAATTTCCAATGCTGAATCGTGCGCTCTGTCACAGTCTCAACTACCTGTGGCTTCGCCTCCAAGTCGAAAAAGCGCTAGTGGCGCGATTCAAGATTAATACAAAAAAACACGACCAGCTATCCAAGATGGTCATCAAGGCGTTTTCAGATGGTAGTCAAGAATCCATTCATAGCCGTGTTTTTCTGCTTTCCAGGAAGACACTGCTTAACGAGTTCAATCACTTCGAGCAAGACCTCAACGTTTTTCAACCCGCTCTTGATATCACGGACACAGCTCTTTCGAAAGAACGTCTCGACATCATGACATTCCTCAGTACTCTATGCACGTGTGCATAGCACATATTACGCCTCCTCTGGTTAAGAGGGCGCGCAAATCCCTCCTGAGCTTATTTCAGCCTAGTATCGGATTGCTAAATTGGAACGGACCGGCAGGGCGTAAAAATAAAACTACCGTCTTGCCGAACCCGGGCGATTTCGCCAATCTCGTGGGAAATGGACAATGCCAAGATCTTCCCGATACCCGAAATCGAGTGGAGAAGCCGTAAACCGACCGGGTCGTGATCACGAGCTGGTTCAATTTTTCGTCGGTCGCCAGAGAGTATTTGTTAGTTAAGGGAGTCCAGAAGGTTTGAATCAATCTGAATACTTGCGGCGACCGTGGGATCATTGGAATGGTTTGCAGTTCCTTCTCGATTCACGGCTCGGTCGATGCTCTTCTCAAAGGCCGGCAGATTGTACTGATGCCGTGTGTTCTGGACATGCCCCTGGAGCTCCGCTTGTCGCCAAACAAGGTACATTCGACGGCGAAAACGGTCTCGCGTCGATCTCATTGCTTACGGATACGCATACGTTTCAGGGAGCATGCCGCTGCGCAGAAGCCGGGCAATCCTGTCGCTGTTGATCTGATCGTTCTTCACCTTCCCGCGTTGAATCGCCTTCATCTAAGGAGCATAACCGAGCTCAAAGGTGACGCCGAGCAGTTCACACAGATCGGCGATCCAGGTACCAGAGGAAGACACAACCCACTGCGACGGCGAGTACTTCGAGGTACGGATCGATGACATCTGTAAACACATCAGGATCGATTTTCAGGGTCTTGTGCATCAGGATCGTCCAGACTGCGTCGGTGATGCGGACGTACATCATGCTTGAGTGAAGATCGATCCCGCACTAGTATTTGTGGATGGTGCGTGCAATAGCGCATTTTCTGCCCTTTCCCCGAAACAGTTGGCTTATGAGTGACAGTGTATTATCTCACCGTACCGCTACTAGGGGGAGGCGTTGATAAATATCAACCGGTTGCAGTGGACGCTTGTACCGCGCGCCACTGAATCAGAGCGTTATACGGTCATAGAGTAGCAGAAAAAATGCGCATGAGTTAAAATCTCTGAAAGGAGAAGTTCTAATGTTGAGAAAATCGGGGGCTTTTCTATTTCTTGTTGCCATATTCGCAATGATCGTGAGCTGCGCAACAACTGAAGTTGCCAGCGTTAAAAGCGCTGCACTATCGACCACTGACCTGACTCGAATTGCTGTTTTCGTTCCTTTTACAGACATTGAGCTACGCGAAAAAGCTGAGCAAAGCTTCGTTGAAAGTCTATCGAGGCAAGGATTTCAAGGTGTACGATCTATCGAATTACTCCCACCGCTGAAAGAATATACCAACCAAAAATTTGGTGACGTAATCAGGAGCAATAATATTACGGCAATCATTTTGGTTGCGCTCACTGACGCTTATTCAAAGCAATCGTACGTACCACAATCAAGTAGAACGAACTTCATCGGTAACACCGCATATACTTCTACGTCCGGCGGCTATTATGTTTCAAAGCCGCGTGTCAAATACGAAATAACACTCATCTCAACAATGTCTGCGGAGGTTGTTTGGAAAGCAACGACATTTACGCGTGGCAATGCGTTTGCTGGAGACAACGAATTGTTAGAGTCGTTAGCACAAGAATCGATTTCAAAGCTCGCTGTAGACATCAAAAAAGGCATGTAGTTGAGAAGATCGGCTAAACAGGAGCACGTCGGTGCCTCCACACAAAACCAGCCGCTGAAAGCGCTCGTTATTCTCTAAGAGCAGGTCATACAGAAAGAACTTGGTTCTTTTGAGCCAGTCAGAGATAGAAGACCAAAGAAGACTGCCGACGGTACTTACGCAATCCGAGGTGGAGAAAATCCTCATCTTTCTTTCAGGCACTCCGCCAATCACGACAATACTTATATACCGGAGCGGTTTACGATTGATGGAATGCCACCGATTCCGCGTCAAAGATATCGATTTTGTACAGCGGCAGCTTTTCGTC
>CAZHXC010000237.1:0-5976 GCA_964536145.1 uncultured Spirochaetales bacterium
CTTCAATACCGCGGTTTCGCAACGCTTCGCCAACCAGGCGCGCCTGACGGATTCCGGCCTCCGTCAACGAGCTATTCATATGACCTTGCGGTCTTCCGGCGAGGTTCCATTCAGTTTCACCGTGTCGAACGGCATACACTGTTGTAGTTTCAATCATAGTCGTATTTTTCTCCGCAGTATCGGCCGCGGATTCCTGTTCTTTGTTTGTCAGGGCAACGTTACAATCCCTATGTTAATGTATAATTAAAATCGTATGCTGGGTAGCCCAATCGCCCGGCAAGAACGCCGAAATAAGCACGGTGTTACGATAACAAAGAGAACGCGAGGGCTCGTATGGCCGGGGTCATGGTGCGCTACAGGATCAACGCAACCGGCGGCGCAAACGGTCTGCCGTTAGCCTCGCACTCATGCGCAATTTGCGCCAAAACGCTCGCCGCCGAAGAGGAGAGAGTCGCCAGATGGGAGGCGAGGACCGCGCCCTTCAAGCCGAGCTTTTCGGCGGTAGCGCGTGCCCCTTCCACCATCTGATAGAGATCGATGGGCTGCCAGAAGCTGTAACGGATGCCGGTGAAATCTTTGAGCGGCGGGACATCGTAGAGCGGATCACGTCTCTCAAACACTCTGCGCATCGAATCGGGAAGCTTTTGCCACCACGGCTCATTCCTGAAATCCCGGATATGGTCAGCCATCCTCCTTGTTCCCGGCGGCCATGAAGGGACAAATGAGCTACTCTGCGGCAGCCTCCCGTGCCAGCGTTCGAAAAGCCCTACCTGCATGATCAGGTTGACCGAACGAGCGGGTTGGACGAGTTTCATCAATCGTCCGCGGCTTACCTTGGAGAAATATGCGATGTTGTTGATGATGATCGACTGGCTTCCAAACTCGATTGCCAGCCTGTACAGCGCGTGCAGGTCATCGAGTGTTATGCCGTCTGCCGGCAGCGGGGAGAGAGACGAGGCACCGTCGGTGAAGAGCGTAAAGACGAGATCCTTTTCCCCCGCCTGTTTTGCGATGTCTACGAGCTTCCGTGTCCCCGCAACCGAGCCTTCATCGGGAACCGGATGAGCTCCCTCGGTTACCTCGATCTTCTCGAGGATGATTTCCTCACCCCGTTTGATGGTGACCGCACCCGCGGTGAGTCTGTTTCCAAGAACATCCTCCAGTGCCTTGGCAATACGCTGTACCGATTTCCCGGCGCCTATCACATAGATATGCTCGATGTCCGACAGATCGATGAACTCGTCACCGAAGCCCGATACATCCTTCTCCGGATATCCGCCGACGAGCAGTTTCTTGCCTTCCATACGAATGAGCTTTCGCGTGTTCTCATAGGGGTCCGCCGCCGCGAGCCCGCCTTCGAGGATATCGAGTGCCAGTGCTCTGCCTTCCCTGTGGCCGTGAGAGATGAGCTCTTCCCGGTTCTTGATGTACATGAAACGTCATCCTACAACTTCCCTGAGGCGGCGGCAAGATTGGCAGCAGCGCGTATGCGAGCCTAGCTCTCGGCGGTCCGCTCCGCCGGGTTACCGCATAGAAACCAAAGAATTGCTTGCAACTATCGGGACTGACGCCGTAAAATCCGGAAATTGGGCTGCGCCACCGCACAACGCATCGGACGCCTGAACCAAGGAGGAGCACAGCAGATATGATCATCAAGAACACGAACGAGCTTATGTCCCACGGGAACGTAGAAGGAAGGAGAGCTGTATTGGAAATCCTGGAGGCCGGTTTGGCGGCGGCGGATCCTTATTGGAATGTCCGCAACCTGATCCGGGTGGAGGATGGAAAGCTCATTGTCGGTAACGACAAAATAAAACCCGGACGCCTTGCCGGGCTGGAAACAACTCCGAGCACCCCGCCCCCAAAAGAAGGACCTCTCGTTTTCGATCTTGCCAAGGTTGAGAACATTTACGTAGTGGGCGGCGGCAAGGCCGCACAGAGACAGGCCAAGGCCATTGAGGACGTCCTCGGCGATCTGATTACCGAAGGTCAGATAAATGCAAAAAAGGGCGACGAAGTCTATCTCGAAAGGATCAACGTCACCCTTGCCGGGCACCCGATACCTGATGAAGAGAGCGTTGAAGGCGCGCAACGGATACTGGATATCGAGAGAAAGGCAACGAAGAATGACATCGTCTTTCTCTCCGAATCCGGCGGAGGCTCGGCGCTCATGGCGCTTCCGGCGCCCGGTGTCACGCTCGAAGACCTCAGGATGGTCAACAGGGTACTCTACTTCGGTTGCGGCTCATCGATGCCTGAGGCCAACGCGGTGCGGAACCAGCTGGCTGTTTTGAGACTCCGCCATGCCAGACACTGCGGCGAGGCCACTATGATCCACATCGCCACACCGGAAATTCCACCCAAGCTCAGGGTCCACCTCTACAGCCAATTCAAGAAAAGCAACGGCTATAAGGAAGCGATTGATGTGCTCAACCATTACAGATGCTGGGACAGAATGTCCCAATCCGTTTGCGATTTTCTGCAGAAGGCCGATCCGGAATACGGCCCCCTGAGGCCCGAGGAGTGGGACGAGAAGCCCCGCTACTACTTCCGGGTCATGGGTCCGGAGTACATGCTTGAAGCGGCAAAACAAAAAGCCGAGGAACTCGGGCTCAACGCAAAGGTGCTTATATCGAGTTGGAGTGATGTTGATGCAAAGGCGGCGGGCGATACCGCCGCCTACATCGCCCAGGAAGTTGAGGTAAACGGAACGCCTGTCCAACCGCCGTGCGTCCTTCTTTCAGGCGGAGAGACTGTCGTCGCCGTAGGAGATGAAACCGGCTCGGGCGGGAGAAATCAGGAGTTTGCCCTGGCAGCGGCCCCGAGGATTGCCGGGAGTGGGAATGTGGTGATTGCGTCTGCCGACTCCGACGGCTCCGACGGTCCTACCGATGTTGCCGGCGGTATTGTGGACGGGTTGACCCTGGAACGGGCCCAATCGCTGGGATTGGATCTGCCTGACGTTTTGAGAAGACACGATACCGGTACGGCCATGGAGAAACTCGGCGACACCTTTGTTACAGGCATCCGGCCGACAAACGTGCAGGATCTTCGCGTTATCTATGTAGGCGGAGCGAGAGATTAAATTGATTAGGAGGAGAAGATGAAAATTACAAAGTTGGAGAGTTTCCCCGTAGAGGACAGCGAAGGCAGACAGTACTTCTTTGTGAAGGTGGATACCGATGAGGGGATATACGGCTTGGGTGAAGCCGGTATCAAATGGTGGGGTAACGCTATCGAGAAAGCGGTGGATCACCTCTCCGAGATCGTCATCGGAGAAGACCCCTTTAGTACCGAACGGTTGTGGCAGCATATGTTTCGCGGCTCATTTTTCCCGGCGGACAAGGTCTACTGCTGCGCGATCAGCGCGATAGACATCGCGCTGTGGGACATAAAAGGAAAGGCGCTTGGAATGCCTGTGTATAAGCTGTTAGGCGGGCCGGTCCGTGACAAGGTGGTCTGCTATCCGCACACCCAGGGCCACAACATGGAGGAGCTTCTCGATAACTGCAAAAGCGCAGTTGCCGAGGGCTGGAAGTTCGTGCGTTGGGGGCAGCCCGAGACTGCCGGTGTTCTGGAGTACCGTGGAAATGACGGCCGGCTCGAGCCTTTCGAATCGATACGGATTGCCGAAGAGCAGGTGGCGCAGGTCCGGGAAGCCGTGGGCCCGGAGATACAGATATGCCTTGACGTGCACACGCGCCTCGATCCGGCGATGGTGATCTCCATGTGCAAGGCGCTCGAGCCGTACCGGCCCTTCTTTATTGAAGACCCGATACGTTCGGAAAACCCGGGCAGCTACCGCAACCTGTCACGGCACATCTCTCTACCAATCGCCGCCGGTGAGCAGTGGGCAAGCAAGTGGCCCTTCCGGGAAGTCATCGAGGAGGAGCTCATAAGCTACGCACGTATCGATCTCTGCATTGTCGGTGGGCTGACCGAAGCACTCAAGATCGCCCACTGGTGCGAGACCCACTACATCGATATTGTCCCACACAATCCCCTCGGACCGGTGAGTGCCGCTGCATGTGTCGCCCTCGATATGGCCTTGAGCAACGTGGGTGTGCAGGAGATGCCGCGAAAACCCGGCACCTTTTCAACAGATCTCTTCCCGGTACAGATAGGCTGGAAGGACGGTTATGCGTTTGCAAACGATAAGCCCGGTCTGGGAATAGAGTTCGATGTTGAGCTAGCGAAATCGCGGCGAGTGGATCCGACTGGTTGGCCGCCGCTGCTTCGCCGGAACGACGGCGCCTTTACGAACTGGTAGCAACCGCCGGCCGGCTTGCGCCTCATATCGCCATCCCATATACTCAAGATTCGAAAAAATCGATAACAGAAGAAGGCCGGGCCGCCGGTATTACCGGATGTTTCACAATAGGTCCGGCCATTTTCATTCTTTACTGGAGGAGACAATGACAAGTGGATCAAGAATACAATCGGTGAGTGCCCGTGAGGTTTTCTCTCGCCGGGGGCACCCGGCGGTGGAAGCTACGGTGGTGACGGAGAACGGGGCCGTGGGTGTGGCCGAAGCTACCGCCGGGCTTTCGGTAGGCGAGCATGAGGTGCAGTTTGCCTACGACGGCGGCGAAAAATGGGGCGGCCGCGGTGTGATGAAGGCAGTTGGCTATGTAAAGGAGCTGATTGCGCCTGCCCTCATCGGTGTGGACGCCTCCAAACAGTGGGAGGTTGACCGTGTGCTGCTCGAGCTCGACGGCACGCCCAACAAAGCCAAGCTCGGCGGCAACACCACCGCAAGCGTATCGGCCGCGGCCCTCAAGGCCGGCGCGGCGAGCCTCGGAATACCGCTCTATCAGCATATCGGCGGAGTCAACGCGTGCACGCTTCCGGTACCCGGAGTGGGAATCCTCAATACCCTCGAACGGTACGGCGGTGAACCGATACACGGGGACAAGCCGAGCTACGCCTTCATGGCTTATGGTTTCGACACTTTTTCGGACGCGTCCTACGCCTGTTGGCAGATACGAAAGGAATACTTGAAGCTGATAGAGGAGCGGTTCAACATCCGGGCTGTTGGTGATTACCGCGTCCTCATACCTGAAGGGGCGGTGGATCACGAAGAAGAGATATGGAAGATCATGACCGAAGCTATCGAGAAGACCGGCTTTGTCGATAGAATCGGCATACAGGAGGATGTCGCCGCCGGCACCTACTACAACAAGGAGAAGGGCGTCTTTGAGTATCTCTTCTCCCGCGAACCCAAGACCCGAGAGGAACTGTTAGACCTGTACCGGAACATGGTGAAGAACTATCCGTTTATCGTTCTCGAAGACCCTATGCATGAAGACGACTACGAGGGACATGCAATCCTGACCAGGGACCTCGGTATCCAGGTGGTGGGAGACGACACCTTTACCACCAATATGGAACGGCTCAAAGAAGGCACCGCAATCGGTGCGTGCAACTCGGTGCTGCTCAAGGTCAATCAGATCGGCACCATAAGCGAGGCGTTCGATACGGTAAACTTTGCTTACAGCAGGGGATACGGCGTCATGCCGTGCTCGAGCCGCGGCGAAGGTCCGGCTATTGCCGACTATACGGTGGGGCTCGGCACCGGGAACATCAGAGAGAGCGGCCTTGATCCCAACGCCAATCGCCTGCGTCAGATCGAGGAAGAGCTCGGCAGCCGCGCCTATTTCCCGGGCAAGGCGGGATTCAAACTCGGGCCGGTGCAGCCGTTCAATACATAGGGCGCCGCCCCGCCAAATCACACAAACGGCACAGAGGAGGAGAGAGAAGATGGCAGATCGAATCAACAGAGCAATCGAGTTGCTCGAGCATGGCCAGACGATCTATTACACCGGAGGACATACCGGGCATGTGCTGACCTACGAGCAGGGGAAAAGAGACGCACACATCTGGGCTGACTACATAAACGTTGGTATGGAACACGGCTGCTTCGATATGACCGGGCTTGCCGAGTATATGCGTGGTCTCGTAGACGCCGGGCCGACA
>CAZHXC010000238.1:0-5947 GCA_964536145.1 uncultured Spirochaetales bacterium
GTGATGACGTGCGTGAAGGATTGACCGCGGTTATTTCGATAAAGGTGCCTGAGCCGCAATTCGAGGGACAGACAAAGGCAAAGCTGGGTAATTCCGAGGTGCGAGGGATCGTAGAGTCTGTGGTGAACGAGCAGCTCTCCTGGTATTTTTCCGAGCATCCTGAAGAGATCGACAAAATTCTCGACAAGGCAATAACCGCGGCGAAAGCGAGAGAGGCGGCACGTCAGGCGCGTGATCTGACACGGAGAAAGAGCTTCCTGGAAACTTCCGCACTCCCGGGCAAGCTTGCCGATTGCAGTGAAAAGGACCCTTCCAAGTGCGAGATATACATCGTCGAGGGAGACAGCGCAGGCGGCAGCGCAAAGCAGGGCCGGGACCGTCAGTTTCAGGCGATTTTGCCGCTCTGGGGGAAGATGCTCAACGTGGAGAAGACCAGGATGGATAAGGTCATAACAAACGAGAAACTCCTCCCGATAATCGCTTCTCTCGGGACCGGTATCGGCAAGAACTTCGACATCGGTAAGCTGCGGTATCACAAGATCATCATTATGGCCGACGCCGATGTTGACGGATCACACATCAGAACGTTGCTTCTGACCTTCTTTTTCAGATACATGACGGAGGTCATCGAACGGGGGCACGTTTATATCGCGATGCCGCCGCTGTACAAGATCACAAACGGCAGACATGTTGATTATGCATATAACGAGGCGGAGCGAGATAGAATTCTCCATGAACTTGGCGATGCCCGGGAAAAGGCGGGTGTTCAGCGCTACAAGGGACTCGGCGAAATGAATCCCGCCCAATTGTGGGAAACAACCATGGACCCGGAGGGACGCAACATCATGCTCGTCAAGCTCGAGGATGCCGTTATTGCTGATGAGATGTTCACCACCCTCATGGGAGAACAGGTGGAGCCGAGGAGAAGGTTCATCGAGGAAAACGCCCTCGCGGTGACCAACCTCGACGTATAGATATCGGATCACTACATAAGGAGCATTCATGGCGACCACTATTCCCGTTGCTATAGAAGATGAAATAAAAGAGTCATATCTGAACTACGCGATGTCCGTCATCGTCAGCCGCGCATTGCCGGATGTCAGAGACGGACTGAAACCTGTCCATAGGCGGATACTCTATGCCATGAATGAAATGGGGCTCCGCTCCGACAGGCCATACAAAAAATCCGCGCGCATAGTTGGTGACGTCCTGGGGAAATTCCATCCTCACGGTGACATGTCGATCTACGACGCCCTCGTCAGGCTCGCGCAGGATTTTTCCATGCGCTATACAGCCGTCCAGGGTCAGGGAAACTTTGGGTCTATAGACGGTGACCCGCCGGCGCACCAGCGTTACACCGAAGCCCGGATGACCCCGGTCGCCGAGGTGATGCTTGAAGACATACGGAAAGAAACCGTTGATTTTGGCTTCAATTATGACGATTCGCTTACCGAACCCAAAGTACTCCCCGGCGGGTTTCCCTTCCTGCTCGCAAACGGAGCGAGTGGAATTGCGGTGGGTATGGCGACGAACATTCCTCCGCAGAACCTGCGAGAGATTGGTTCGGCCATTTCCGCCGCCATAGATAATCCGGATATCAGTGTGGATGAGCTTATCACCTACGTACCGGGTCCCGATTTTCCGACAGGAGGCATTATCTACGGCAAAGCCGGTATCGGAGAAGCTTACAGGACCGGACGCGGGAAAATTGTCGTCAGAGCGCGCTGCGTTCTCGAAACAAACAAAAAGGGCCGTGACATCATCATCGTCTCAGAGATTCCCTACGCGGTAAACAAAAATACGCTGATCGTCCGGATTGCCGATCTTGTTCGAAACGGCAAGTTAGACGGCATCAGTGATCTCAACGACGAGTCAGACCGGGACGGCATGCGTATCGTCATCGAACTGAAAAAGAGCGCATCTCCAAAAGTCGTGCTCAACCAGCTCTATGCGCATACCCAGTTGCAGCAGAACTTCCACGTCAACTTCCTCGCTCTCGTCGATGGAAAACCAAAACAGCTTAATCTGAAGGACGCGATTTCTTATTTCGTTGCTCACCGGCAGGAAGTTGTCACGAGACGTTCGAAATACGACCTCCGTAAAGCGGAGGAGCGGGCCCACATTCTCGAAGGACTGAAGATTGCCCTTGAGAATATCGATGAGGTTGTGGAGATCATCAAGGCTTCCGATAACGTGGATACCGCGCGCACGCGGCTGATGGAGCGATTTTCTCTCTCCGAGCAGCAGGCGCAGGCAATCCTGGACATGCGGCTTCAGAGACTGACGAGCCTGGAAACGCAGAAGATCCTCGATGAGCTCCGGGAGATTCTTGCGCGGATTGCGTATCTCAAAGACCTTCTGTCGAGCGAGAAAAAGATTCTCGGTGTGGTGAAAGAGGAAACCGAAGAGATCATCAAAAAGCACGGAGACGAGAGACGCACAAAGATCGTCGCGGATGAGGTGGAGGCCCTCGAAGAGGAAGACCTCATCGAAAAAGAAAACATGGTGGTGGTGATTTCAAACCGTGGCTTTATAAAGCGCGTCCCGGTGAGCGCTTACAGGAACCAGGGACGCGGCGGCAAAGGGGCTTCGAGTGCGAGATTGAAAAATGACGATTTTGTGGAAAACCTCTTTGTAGCCTCCACACATGATCACATTCTCTTCATCTCGAGTTTTGGCAAAGCATACTGGATGAAGGTGCACGAAATCCCGGAAGGCGGCAGGACCGCGAGAGGTCAGCATATCAAGTCGCTCCTCACGGTTGGCGCCGATGAGGACATCACTACGGTACTTCCCCTCGCGGAGTTTACCGATGATAGCTATATCTTTATGTCTACTGCTCGCGGTGTAGTGAAGAAGGTCACGACGGGCTCGTTTCTGAACGCGAGAACGCGGGGCATCATCGCTATTAAGCTCGATGCAAACGACATGCTCATAAGCGCTCATCTGACAAGCGGCAAAGATGAAGTCGTGCTCGTCACAAGAGGCGGCTATGCGCTGCGGTTTGGCGAAGAGCAGGTGCGGGCTATGGGGCGTGCGTCCCGCGGTGTGAACGGTATCAGGCTTGGAAAGGGTGATGAGCTTGCCGCAGCTGTCTGCGTAACCAATGAAGAACAGATGCTGGTGTTATCCGAATACGGGTACGGCAAGAGAATAGAGTATGAGAACTTCACACCCCACGGACGGGGTACGAGGGGACAGATCGCCTACAAAATCTCGGAGAAAACCGGAGAGCTGGTAGGCGCGATATCGGTTACAGATAAAGACGAACTGGTCTGTATCACGAGCCAGGGCAACGCCATGAAATTGAAGCTCGAGACAATTCCGGTTATGGGCAAGTCCGCACGAGGCGTTCGGGTTGTCAATATTACACCTCCTGATTTTGCGGTAGGTATGGCGCGCGTGGTTGCTGAGTAGCGGGAGAGAGTGATGGGCACATCGAAAAACCCACATTCCGTACGAGCACCAAGAACGCAAGTCAATTTATAGAGGCGCCCTAATGAAACTCGAAGGAAAAGTGGCTGTTGTTACCGGCGGTGGTACGGGGATTGGAAGAAGTATTGCCATCGAGTTTGCTCGAGCCGGCGCGGATGTAGTAATTGCAAGTAGACGGAAAGAGATACTCGAACAAGTAGCATCGGAGATAGAGACGCTCGGGAGAAACTCGCTCGCGGTACAAACCGATGTCTCGCACAAGGCGGATGTGGAAAAGCTGTTTCAGGAAACCACAACAAGATTCAAAACTGTAGACATCCTGGTGAACTGCGCGTCTGTGGGTGATGTAAGGGAGCAGATCATCGACCTGCAGGAAGAAGATTGGGACAGAGCGATGGATATCAATGTGAAAGGATACTTTCTCTGTTCTCAGGCTGCAGGTAAGATCCTTGCTGAAAAGAAGAGCGGCGCTGTCGTCAATATTGCCTCCGTTTCAGCGGTCAGGCCGCGGACAAACGGGGGAATGTACAACATCACCAAGGCCGCGGAGGTGATGCTGACGCTGGTACTGGCAAAGCAGCTCGCGGCATTCAACATTCGCGTGAACGCGATAGCGCCGGGATTTGTAAAAACCGACATGACAAAAGAGTTGTGGAGCGATCCTGAACGGCTGGAACGGGTTGAGAACCGGATTCCCTTGGGTCACCTGGGGGAGCCGGAAGACATCGCAAAAACCGCACTCTTCTTAGCTTCGGATGATGCAAAGCATATAACCGGACATACGGTTGTTATCGACGGCGGGCAACTGTTGCTGTAGTTGCAATTTCGAGATATTGCGAACCGGCTTGATGCAAAGAGATTTGCGCGGCGGTGCTCCGGGGTCGTATGAATGTTTCACGTGAAACATTTCGCGCAAAACTGCACTCATGCGCGCGGTTCTTCGCATCCGGCGCAGGCCCGCCGGATCTCCGAGCAACGATAGATGAAAATCAGGCGAGATTTATCTGATCGGCATATTTTTTTGTTATGGTCTCGATCTCTTTCCAGATTTTGTTTTTTTGCTTCTTGGGCAGAAAGGTCGCGAAAACGTTATTCTTCACGAGCTTCATTATTTCACCCGGTGAGAAAAAACCTTTGTTCGCAAGGCTCATGTATTCGTCAATGAGATCGATGCTGAAAAGAGTGGGATCATCGGTATTGACCGTTACGTTGAGCCCCCTGTCAAAGAAAGCGCGTATCGGATGTTCTTCAAGCACCTTTACGTATTTCTGGGTAAAGAGATTGCTCGTTGGACAAATCTCCAGAGGAACCTGCGATTCAGCGAGATAGTCCATCAGCTTCTCATCCTGGATGGCGCTGGTCCCGTGTCCAATACGCTCAACGTTGAGCAATTTCACGGCATCCCAAACCGATTCCGGTCCCACAGATTCTCCTGCGTGGGCCACGAGATGATATCCGCTCTTGGCGGCCTTCTCAAAGACCTCCGTATAATCCCGCGCCGGTCCTGAGTCTTCATTGCCGCCGAGCCCGATACCGATAATGCTCTCATGGGCGTTGGCTAACGTGCGCTCCAAGTTTGCTTTTGCGTTCTCGACACCAAAACTGCGAGATACATCGATGATAAACTTGATCTCCTTACCATCTTCGCTGAGCGTTTGTTTTGCGCCATCATCCAGTATGTCCACCATCTTTTTGAAATCCAGGCCGTTCTTGATGAACATGGAGGGTGCGAAGAATATCTCTGCATAGACCACGTTGTTGCGTTCAAGATAGTTCCGGGCATCCCTGATCAAGTATTTCAGATCATCTTCGGTTCTGAAGTTGTTTTGAATGATGTTTATAAAGAGATCAATAAACTCGTTGAGGCTTGTTACGTTGAACTTCTTTTTGAGATCTTTCTTTGTCGATACATCATCATAGGAAATCTTGTGCTTCTTCATCAGTTCCCAAATGGTATCTACAGTTGCGAGGGCTTCCAGATGAAGGTGAATTTCCGTCTTGGGAATTTCAGCAATCAGATTTCTGAGATTTTGAAGTTCTTGAGCACGCGAACCTGGTTGCTCGAGTCCAGTGTTCATATTATCCGGATTTCCTTCTCCCAAAAGATACCCACTCAGGTTCAATGTTTAGCATCGAAACGCATTCCGGAACTATTCAATTCTCTCGGTTGCAAACACCTCTGCCGCTCTCTTTACGGTCCGCGCCCCTATTCCCGGTAGCATTCGTAACACTACCATAATATCGGCATAGAACCTAATAAATTGCACAGAATTTATTCCAGGTGAAAGAATTATCGCTCAGACCGAAACAACTTTCGTAACTTCAGGGATAACACTTTTCAGATGTCTTTCCACGCCATGTGTCAGCGTCATCTGGGACATCGGACAGCCCTTGCATGCACCCTGTAATTGCACGGATACCTGACCGTTTTCAGATACTGCTACCAGCCGTATGTCACCACCGTCCGCCTGAAGAGATGGACGAATCTGTTCGATTGCAGCTTTCACGCGTG
>CAZHXC010000239.1:0-5924 GCA_964536145.1 uncultured Spirochaetales bacterium
GCGGATAGTAGTTCGGATTCGCCGGTTATGTTCAAGTAGGTTTCCTGTTGGCCCGCAAAACTCGCATCGGGAAGATCTTCAGCCGTCGCGCTCGAGCGCACCGCCACATCCACCTCATCAGCATCATACCGTTCCGACAGCTCGTTATAGGAATCGCGTATGGCCTGCTGCAGGTCATCCGAGAACTCGGCATCGGTTATCATCCGTCTGATCGATTTTCCGGCTTTATCAAGCTTGATCTCACCCTGCCGGTACTGCTCGACGGTCTCCCTGATCTTGTCTTTCACACCGGAGCTTTCCACGAAATCCCAGTATGCCTGGGCCGTCGTAGCAAATCCGTCGGGAACTCTGATGCCTTCGTCCTTGAGCTCGCTGATCATCTGTCCGAGGGAGGCATTCTTGCCGCCGACCACCCCGACATCGTCATTGCTCAAGCTTTCAAACCACCGGATGTAGTCATTTTTCATTATAGGGCCTCCTTCGCAATTCGACGTGCTTCCCGGATGAGCTGGATAGTGTATCCCCACTCGTTGTCATACCACGCCATCACTTTGACCAGGTCGCCGTCCACCACCCGGGTCATGCCAAGGTCTACTATTGAAGCGCGGGAATCCTGAATGATGTCCGACGAGACGATAGGTTCATCTGTGACACCCAGAATACCGCGGTACTGTTCGCTCTCCGCCTCTTCCGTGAATACCGCATTCACCTCATCGACGGAAGTCTTTTTGGTCGTAACAAAGGTTATGTCTGATATCGATCCAACCGGCACAGGCACCCGAACGGCCACCCCGTCAAACTTATTTTCAAACTCCGGCAGCGCTTTGGTGGTGGCAACCGCCGCCCCGGTTGTAGTGGGGATGATGTTTGCCGCCGCCGCACGGCCACGGCGGAACTTGCTGCTCGGGCTGTCTACAATGCCCTGCGTTGAGGTGTAGGCATGAATAGTCGTCATCAACGCCTTCTGTACACCTATCCTTCGGCCCATTACCTCGACAACCGGCGTTATGGAATTGGTGGTACAACTGGCGCATGACACTATCGGTATATCTCCGTTTTCCGGTTTGTTCACGCCGTGGACCACCGTTACCACTTCAGGGCTTTTGGCCGGGGCCGAGAGCAATACCCAGCTTGCACCGGCATCGAGATGCTTGCGCAAGTCTTCGATTTTTCTGAAAACGCCGGTACATTCGAACACAATATCGACATCATGCTTTTTCCAGGGAAGCTCCGCGGGATTTTTTTCGCTGTACAGCGGATAGCTCTTCCCGTCGATTACAAGACCCGAGTCACCGTGTTCTACAGAACGGGAATACCTGCCGTATACCGTATCGTACTTCAAAAGAAAAGCGAGATTGTCCGCCGGTACCAGATCGTTGACGGCGGCAAGCTCGAACTCCGGTGTATCGAGCACTACTTTCAGAACGGCCCTTCCGATCCGTCCAAGTCCATTGATTGCTACTTTTGCCATATTTAATCTCCTTTTTAAATTCTCCATTGCTCCGTGCGCGCGCACGCCGGCGTTCCTCCGGCTGTACTGCGAAAGTGTTGACGGCTAGAAATAGTAGCGTAACCCTACCGCTCCGCCGCCTGTCAGCTCCGTAGCCGGAATCAGCTCTACCGCCGGAGCTCCTTCGAGGAACAGATCCAATGGAACATTTCTGAAAACGTATATCAGACCGATGGGCACTCGCACTCCCAACCTGAATGACTCTGCAAAGACGTATCTTCCGCCGATGCCGGCATAGAGACCTATCCCGCCAAGCCCGAATCCGCCAAGCCGGAAACCGTAATATTGGAGATCGGTATGTACATACACAGCTCCTTCGTTCAGGAAAGACCATGCGACGGCAGCGTCAATAGATGTTTGCGGGGTAAGCCATACTTTTGCGGTCAAACCGGTTGGCTGACCCGCGATAATACCAAGACCAAAATGCACTTGTCCAAAAACTGATGTACTGCAAAGCAGCAATAACATCGACAATACTGTTACTTTTCTCATGAGTTTATCCTCCGTTTGAATCTCGCCGAGCTCATGCACGCCACAAGAATGCCCGCCGGGTTCTGTGAGCCCGATCCGCACACCTCGATAGGCCGAATGCCTGGGCATCTCATCGTCGCAGATACCGCTTCCCAACGCGCATTATTCACTTTTACGTATAAGATAGACTTCGGGACGAGACGCCGGAATAGAACGGATAGGTTAATTCGCGGATCAATCGAGATTATGTGGCGGGACAGATCAAGTTCTTTCAAGCGCGGCGATAGCGGGCAACTCTTTGCCTTCAAGGAATTCGAGGAAAGCTCCGCCGCCAGTCGAAACATGAGTCATGTCGTCCTTCACGCCTGCTTTGGCAATTGCCGAGTCGGTATCGCCACCACCAACGATGGTGACCGCGTCGAGTTCAGCGAGTGCTCGTGCGATAGCTGTCGTCCCCTTCGCAAACCCCTCGACCTCCGTCACGCCGAGGGGTCCGTTCCACAGGACAGTTTTTGCCCGTTTCAGTTCCTCTTTGAACCGATCCACGGTCCCGGTGCCGATATCGGCAACAGACCAATCCGCCGATATCTCTCCGACAGGCACATTTTTGTATTCCGCACCCGCCTCGATTTTTTCACCACGGACAACGACGTTGTCTTCAGGAAGCATGATCTTTTCACCGGCCTTATCGAGGAGCCGCTCCGCTTCCCTGATCTCCTCCTCGTCGATTTTTGGTGTGCCGACATCAAAACCTTGCGCCTTCCTAAAAACGGCCGCCATGAGACCACCGATGAGCAGCTTGTCAGCCATCTGCACCAGACGCTCGACTACACCTATTTTATCCGATACTTTCGCGCCGCCGAGAATAACGATAAACGGGTGTTCCGGGTTCTCGAGCGCGAAAGTCAATTGGAGAAACTCCCGCTCCATCAAAAAACCGGCGACGGCGGGCAGCTGCCGTCCCACCCCTTCGGTCGATGCGTGTGCCCTGTGCGCCGCGGCAAACGCGTCGTTTACAAATAGTGCAGCCGGTTCAGCGAGCTTCCCGGCAAACTCAGGATCGTTATCCTTTTCCTCAGGATGAAACCGGGTGTTTTCCAACAACAGCACTTCACCCGGTTCAAGTGCCAGTATCGCATCGTCCGCTTCAAGCCCAATACAATCATCGGTTTTCCTCACCTCTTTTCCGAGCAGTGAGGAAAGGCTTGCAGCAACCGGATCTAAGCGCAACTCTTCAACCACCTTGCCGTCCGGACGGCCAAGATGTGAGCAGAGTACGATCCTCGCGTTGTTCTGAACCAAATACTCAATTGTCGGAAGGGACTCTCTGATTCTGTTGTCGTCCGCGACACGCCCATCGGCCAACGGCACATTGAAATCGGCCCTTACGAGAACGCACTTGTCTCTTACTTCCATCTCCCTCAAAGTCTTTATCATAAAACTTCCTCCTTACGCATGTAGGCGATCAATCACTGCATCTATCTGAGATAGCGTACGTCGGCCGGTGTACGTATTCCTGATACAGCAACCTTCTCCCAATGGTTCCGTCGAATCGTATCCAGCACCAGGCTCATGAAATAGTCCTCTTCGTTTTCTTGAGTTGATGTGGTCGAGATATATTCGAGATTCTGCCGTGTCAGGTCCAATCCGCGGTCCTTCGCCATCTCTCTATATCGCCCACCGAGATCATAGCCATATCGTATTCGGAACCGGGGTAGTTTATTACCGCATCCTTTCCGGAGCCTATTTTTCCTAGAGCAGCGAGCGCTTCCATAGTGATCCGTATCCTGTGGAATAAGAGTACGGACCTCCTGCAGGGAAGAGAATAGGCTGTAGAGATTAGCGCGGTGATAACTACAGGTTACTGTTTCAACAAATTTCGGATCACTACACCCCCACATCACTGCGTCGCTGCGAGCGGACCTGTCGATAGACCTCCGGTGCAGGACCATTTTCCCGCTTGATTCATTCCATTAGTCGATTTGCCTTCCGGCTTAGTATTGTTGTCATATGGGTGTAGATTTCAAAGGCCTGGTAAAACCGATACCGGTGACCGCCGCGGACTTCCGAGATCGACGTCTCGCCATCGACGCGGACAATCATCTCTATCAGTTTCTAACGGCCATCCGTTCGTCGAATGGAGAGCCGATATCCGATTCCCGAGGAAGGCCGGTTTCTCATCTCCTGGGGCTGTTTTCCCGAAGCGTCAATCTCATGAAGAACGGCATACAGTTAGTGTACGTGTTTGACGGCGAGCCCTCCGAACTAAAGAGTGAGGTATTAACGCAGCGTAAGAAAAGCCGCCAAAGCGCCGCCGTGCTCTACCGGGAAGCGGAGGAGCGCGGAGATATCGAAACGATGAAACGCGAAGCGGCACGATCGTCGAGATTACTTCCACAGATGATAGAAGAAGCCAAGGATCTCATCACCGCTTTAGGAGCGCCGATCGTTCAATCCCCTTCGGAAGCCGACGCACAGGCTGCCGCCATGGTCTGCTGCGGCGATTGTTATGCGGTTTCCTCCACCGACTACGATCCGCTGCTGCACGGAGCGGAAAGGCTGGTGCGGCGTCTTACCGGTAGAGAGAAGCCTCAAGCGAATGCCGAACTAATCGAGCTCTCGACGCTGCTCGATCATTTGGAGATCGACCAGGAACAGTTGCTTGCCCTGGCGATCATGATCGGTACCGATTACAACCCCGGCGGCATTCGGGGTATCGGGCCCAAAAAAGGATTGAAATTGCTGAAGGAAAAACCCGTCGAAGAGGTTTCGGAGGCTTTTGAAACCGAATTTGACTGGGCACAGATAGCGGAGGCGATTCGAGAGATGCCGGTGACCTCAGATTACAATCTCGAATGGAGGGCCTACGATGCGGAAGCCGTGAGAAAGCTCCTCATCGACGATCACGATTTTTCAGAAGAGAGGGTGGAAAACGCCCTAACGGACCTGGACGAGAATACCGGCTGATCATCCGATAGTATCGGGGAGCGTTACTTCGGTTCCGTTGCCGGCGGCCTCGCACCGGTCCCCGCGCTGCACCTCGGTCTAACCGGAATGCCGATCACATATAATCCGAATGTGGTATGGGCAATCACCCGCCGGATTGAAAATACTGAAAACAAAAGGAGAGATATCATATGGCACGAAATAGCGAAGAGATGAAAAAGGAAGTTGTCGACCAGCTCTACTGGGATGTGAGACTGGATGCTTCGGATATCGAGGTGACCGTTGACAACAACCGGGTTACACTTACCGGTACCGTTCCTTCCTTCCAGGCACGTAACGCTGCGGTGGAAGACGCGTACGCCATCCCCGGCGTCTTTGCGGTGGACGATAATATCTCCGTCAGATACGTGGAGCCTTTGCCGCCTGATGAAGAGATCGAGACGCGTATACGCAGCTCGTTGGAATGGAACGCCGATGTCAAGTCCGATCGGATCGAGGTACAGGTTGACGATGGTGTCGTCACGCTCAGGGGCAAAGCGAATACCCTTTGGGAAAAACTGGAAGCTGAAAATGTGACTTCGAGCATAAAAGGGGCCACTTACGTGGTGAACAATATCGCGGTAGTACCAACCGGAGACGTGGTCGACGAGCAGATCGCCGCGCGGGTCACCGAGGCGTTGGAGCGGGGATTCCTGGTAGACGCCGATAAGATCGATGTGACCGTGCAGGACGGCGTCGTCATTCTGGAAGGCAAAGTACCAAGTTGGAATTCCAGGAACCTGGTGCTCAATATAGTCCGTTCTACCCCCGGGGTAGTGGATATCGATAACCGGCTATTGCTCGGCATATAGGAACCCGTTCACGGTATGCGGGAACGAGCGCGAGATGCAGGCCGGTGGCACGCCGGCCAAAGTACCTCGAAACGAGCTCGGGGGCGGTCAAGAGCGCGCCCGCAAACCGAGAATGCCATGCAGCAGCGCGCCCGCAAACCGCGACA
>CAZHXC010000240.1:0-5913 GCA_964536145.1 uncultured Spirochaetales bacterium
GCCCAAAACCGGCCCCTGGTCAAAATCTGCGGGCTGACAAATCCGGCGGATGTCGAGGCGGCCATCAGAGCGGGCGCGGACGCACTTGGTTTCATTTTTGCGCCCTCACCCCGCCGTGTCGATCCGGGCCTGCTCCGTACACTCGGCAAGCGTTCGCGCGACGAACCGGTGAGGGTCGGCGTCGTGGTCTCAGGTGAGACCGAGGCCACAGGCGAAGAGGCTTTCGGGCTACTCGAAGCGGGGCTGATCGACGCCATCCAGTTTCACGGAGATGAGACGCCGGCTGAGTGTTACCGGACGGCCTTTCCGTACTTTAAGGCCTTGAGCCTGCCGGATACAGAAAGTGTGGGCGGCATCGGAGGATACCGCTGTCCGCGGGTGCTCGTTGACGCGAGCGCGGCCGGGCGGGCGAGGCGTCGTCAGGGAGACGGCCGGCGCGCCGCGGCGGCCGGCGGCGGTCGTGGCGCCGCGCCCGGGTTACCGGCGTCCCACGTCGGCGGCACTGAACGCGATGAACCGACGCCCCGTGGCGGCACCGGCCAAAGGTTAGCGGCAAACATCGTTACAGAAGCCGCGAGAATAAGACCGCTTTGGCTCGCAGGAGGTCTCAACGCGGACAACATCGCAGGAGTGGTGAAGAGTTTCTTGCCCGAGCTTGTCGATGCTTCGAGCGGGCTCGAGTCATCCCCCGGCACAAAAGACCACGAAAAACTACACAGATTCTTCGACGAGTTGAGGAAGGGATAGTTTGAAAACCTACAATGATTACTTTGGCGCCTACGGCGGGCGATATGTGGCGGAGATCCTCCACGGCCCGCTGGTGGAGCTGGAAAACGCCTATAAAGCGGCTATCGAAGATGCCGGGTTCAACAGAGAGCTCGAACGTTTGGGGAAGGAGTACGTCGGCAGGCCTACACCGCTCCTCTTTGCTGAAAACGCCACCCGGAAGGTGGGAGGGGGCAAGATCTACATAAAGCTCGAAGGGCTGGCAAATACCGGCGCCCACAAAGTGAACAACGTGCTTGGTCAGGCGCTTCTGGCAAGACGGATGGGGAAACGTCGGATAATCGCGGAAACCGGGGCGGGTCAACACGGCGTTGCAACCGCGGCGGTCTGCGCAAAACTCGGTCTTGATTGCGTGGTTTACATGGGGGAAGTGGACATCGACAGACAACGGCCCAACGTGTTTTGGATGGAGCTTTTCGGCGCCGAGGTAATCCCCGTGAAGTCCGGCTCGCGCACCCTGAAAGATGCGGTAAATGAGGCATTGAGAGACTGGGCTTCTTCGTTCGGGGAGACCCACTATCTCCTCGGGTCCGCCCTCGGGCCGTCGCCCTACCCGGATATGGTCCGGGAGTTTCAGTCGGTTATCGGGCGTGAAACGCAGGCCCAATTGGCGGAGACGGGAGCAGCCGTCGAGGCGTTTGTGGCGTGTGTCGGTGGAGGCTCCAACTCAATCGGCTTTTTTGGGCCGTTCATCGATCAAGACGAGCCACGGCTGATCGGTGTTGAAGCCGGAGGCCGGGGCGGCGGTCCCGGCAATCATGCCTCGCGGTTGAGCGGTGAAGGCCGTCCGGGAATTGTTCACGGATACAAGAGCCTGTTCCTTCTCGATGATGACGGACAGGTGCTCCCAACTCACTCCGTATCCGCCGGCCTCGATTACCCTGGGGTGGGGCCGCAGCTCGCCGCGCTTGGGGAATCGGGCAGAGTCGAGTTTCAAACAGCCTCCGACAGGGAAGCCCTGGACGCGCTTAGGTTTTTCGCAGGAACCGAGGGCATCATCTTTGCGCTCGAATCGGCCCACGCTGCGGCCGCAGGAATCAAAATCGCTGAGACCTGTTCACCTGACCGGGCTGTGGTGATCAATATGTCGGGCCGGGGTGAGAAAGATCTCTTTATTGCCGCCCGGGAGCTCGCCGCCGACGGCTGGGGGGATTTCCTGAAATCGGAGGCGGAACGCATAGACGCGGCGCAGAGGGGAGGGCAATGAACCAAATCGACAGTATCCGACATGGCGGGACCAGTCTCATGACCCACATGGTAGCGGGTTATCCCGGAAGAGGGAGCGATATCGAGGTGGCGCGGGGTCTGGCCGACGGCGGCGCGAGCTTCCTCGAGGTACAGTTTCCCTTCAGCGACCCGTCCGCCGATGGTGTAGCGATCCAGACCGCCTGCATGAAGGCCCTTGAATCGGGTTTTCGCATAAGCGACGGCTTTGGTCTGGTGAGCAACATAAAAAGCTTCACCGACGCACCGGTCTTCATCATGAGTTACGGCAGCGTTGTGTATGCCCGCGGAATCCGCAGGTTTGTAAAAGAAGCCCGTGCCTGCGGCGCCACAGGTCTGATCATCCCTGATCTGGTTCCGGGGACCGATGAGGGACTCTTCCAAACCGGCCGAGAAGAAGGAGTAAGCATCGTACCGGTAATACCTCCAACCGTAAGCGATGACAGGCTCAAGGAAATACTTGCTCAGGACCCCACATATTTGTATGCTTCATTACGGGTGGGGATTACGGGTAATCGGACGAATATAGATGATGCGGTGGTCACCTTTCTCGAGGTTCTGAGAACAACGGGAAGGTGGGTTTTCGCCGGTTTTGGTATCCAGACCCGGGCTCAGGTAAAACGGCTTGCCGGTCACGCGGACACGCTGATAGTAGGTTCAGAAATCGTCAAAACGATTTCTCGAGCCTTTGAGACAGGCGGATCGTTGTACGGTGCTGTGAGTAACAGGGTGAGATCACTCTTGGAGGACAAGGAAACCGTTGAAGCGGAAGAGACTCAGTGACGCCGAAATACGAGAGGCTGTTGAGAAAATAAGAAAACGTTACGGCGACTACATGGTCCAGTTCACCAAGGACCGGTCGGCTCTCGATTCATTCGAAGAACGCTATATACAAGCTATGCGTGCAAGGCTTGATCTTACGCTTTTCCTTCACGCGGAGAAAACCGTTGTAGAAGAGCTCATCGAGAAAGAGCAGAAACGGATTAACTCGGAACAGCAGAAAACTCTGCAGGAGCAGGAGCGAAAGGAGAAGAGCAAGAGTTTTGCAGACAAAATAATGGCGGAGAACAAGAAGAGAATAGCCAAATACCCGCCGCTGCAGATACATCCGGAAGCTTCGGAGGATGTCGAGCGGCTATACGGTTGCCTGCGGACCTTCGAACGCGAGTATTGGCCCGAATTGGAAAAATACATGCGGTCCGCCTATACCTCAAACATGCTGAGCCCCCGCATGCAGCTCGAGGAGCGTGTCATAACGCTGTGCCGGGCCACCGCGGAAGGCGTACCTTCGAGATTGGCCAGATACAAGTCACTGTTTGACTGGTTTCCCAGAAACGCCCGGGAAATCGAGAAAGAAGGCAACAAATGCATACTCGACGCTGCCTTTTTTCTTCATACCATTATCGATGTGTTGAAAGAGATGAAGGATTCAGGAAACCTTTCAAGGGCTGAAATTGACAATGTGGATACTATGATGGGATATGTGCATACGTTACTGGACGATTTTCGTCTGAAGGATTTTAAAACAAAGCCAAGATAAGGAGTGGAAATGAGTGCTGAAGTCGATGTAACCGTAGACAACTTTGAAACAGAGGTATTGAAATCAGACGTTCCTGTTCTTGCCGATTTCTGGGCGGAGTGGTGCGTTCCATGCAAAATGATAGAGCCCGTGCTCAAAGAGATTGCCGAGGAGCACGCCGGTAAGCTCAAGGTGGCGCGAGTCAATGTTGACGACCAGGGCGAGTTGGCGTCTCAATTCGGGATTGTCAGTATCCCGTCGCTTCTTCTCTTCAAGGACGGAGAGGTGGTCAACAAGCAGGTCGGCGCCGGATCCAAGGATGTAATAGAAGGGGTGTTCAAGAGCTTTATCGAGTAACGCCGGCGTTCCGCGGGCTAATCCGCCGGCACAAACACCTCATCGCTGTTCGGTTCTCCAAAAGTGGAGCCTCGCGTGGGCACGATGTGCCAGTCGGCATTTGAATTGGTGTCTGAAGCGGAGGACGAGCGACAGATCGAGCGTGTAGAGGTCGAATCGTCGGGGTTCACCCCGTCCTCCGGGGCGATTTCCTCGCCTTCGGTAACCCATCCGCCTTCCGCGGCAATCTCATCGGCCTGCAGCATCACCTTTTTTGAGCCAAAGCCGCGATAGTTTGTGTCTGAGGAGGAAGTCCGGTTGCTGTACAGCACCGCGTCAAGTAACACACCGCCGGGCTTATCGTAAACGGTAATTACGCCGTTATTACCTGAGAGCCCGCTCCCGTCGGACACCCAATAGTCCCAGGCCGCAGAAGAAGCGTCCTTTCCACCGGATGCGGTGCGGTCGACAGTCTCGTCTATCTCCGCTGCGACACCGTCAGGTTTGAAATGCACCAGGATGAAATCACCGGCCGTGACTTCCGCCGCCGGAAGAATACATCTGTCCGACCAGATCTCTTTTGTGCCCTCCATTACGCACAGCCCCGCGGTATTGCCGTCTTCAAGGACAAAAAGCTCGACGACATCAGGATGAGAACCGCTTCCCTGCGTGATAAACTCATTAATAATGACTCGAGGAACCCGTGGATTAAAGCCGAAAAAGCGGGTGATGAGTCGTGTGCGGTTGCCGGTCCCGTCGGCAACCGTCACTTCAATGTAGTAGGGAGCGCCGGGAGTGAGGGCATCTGCAAACTCGAGTACAACCGCATCGCCTGTACACAAAACCTCCGATGGCTGTATAGTGGGTTTGAGTACCATAGTGCCGTCGATGGGTTTGACCGGTTCGCTGAAATGGAGGGTGGCGGATCTTGGGGCGGCTGACTCGGCTTTGAGCAGCACCGGCGGTTCCAGATCCCCGGCGGCAAGCGCCCGGAGATCAGGAAACGGTCCGCATTGCAGCATGAAAGCCGGCAGGATGAAACAGCATAACTTCATTGGCGAGAATCTCATCAAACCCTCCGATACTAGCGGTATGCAGGTAGTGAACACAAAAAAGCCGTACCTGATTCAGCATCAGCTACGGCGGGTACTGGAGCGGGCATATGGCAAATGCGCGAACACTGTTTGACAAGTATGGGATTGTCTACGACTCCGGAAAAGTCATTTTCCAGGAGGGAGAAGAGGGCGATCATATGTACATTATTCAGGAGGGGAGTGTTCGTATCAGCAAGATGATGGGTGGAAAGGAGCATATACTGGCCGTGCTCGGCAAAGGTGATTTTTTCGGCGAGATGGCGATAGTCACCAGCGTCAGACGGACAGCAACAGCGACGGCGGCGGGTACCGTGCGGTTGCTGGCGTTTGACCGCCCCGGTTTCTTCAGTATGATTGCGAAAAACGCGAGAATTGCGCTGAATATAATTGATAAGCTGTGCAGGCGTTTGCAGGCGGCAAACGCGCAGATACAGCATCTTGTCAAACGAAATGAAAAAGACTTGATAGCTTTAAGCCTTTACCATTCGTTTGCTGAGAACGGGATGGAAAAAGCCGCGCTGGAAGTGCATAAGATTGCGAGAGAGTTTTCTTACAGCCTGGAAATCCCGCAGGAGAAGGTGCTCGATTTTTTTCGAGAGCTCGAGTCACGGGGAGTAATATCAGTAAAAGAGGGACATTTGTATCTATCGGATAAACCGTCGCTCGCCAAAATCGCAGAAGGCGCGGGCGCAATAACATAACCAAGCGGAGGATTGTATGTGCGGAATAGTAGGATATTGCGGAGTAAAGCAAGCTTCAGAGATTCTTCTCGAAGGTCTGAAGCGGCTTGAATATAGGGGCTACGATAGTGCGGGTATCTGCATCGGCAACGAGGATGCGTTGACAACCGTGAAGTGCAAGGGGAAGATCCGTGACTTGCGGGATATCGTTCCGGATGATCTGGAAGGTATCTGGGGTATCGGACATACCCGTTGGGCCACCCACGGAGAGGTC